>JBDKJN010000494.1:0-4281 GCA_039796595.1 Bacteroidota bacterium | reverse complement strand
GTCCTGCGGAAAATCAACCACTCCGCTGGATCCCGTGAAACAAACCTGCAAGTTGTTTCCAACCAAACCGCCTCGTTTCAAACGGGGCGGTTTTTTTTTGAGGTAGTCTTCAGAAAATCCCAACCAATTGTGTCGATTCAATAATTCGTCGAGGCGATTAATGTGTGATGAACGAAGGTGGATTGTTCGTAACCTCATTCTTTGTCAAACGCAAATTTTACGGTAGAATATTATCCGCAAGTTTTGGGTCAGGGGTTTAACCCGGTGATCGATTTTCTAAATGTGCTGAATAACCGGTCTGTCGGAATTTCTCTCTGTTATCAAAATGAATGCACGAAGCAGCATTCCATACACATTCCTGCTTACTCCCTTTCTCTGTGAGATTTTGGTTCAAGGCACGGAATTCCTGGGCTCAGCCGTGGCGCTTAGAATTAAACCTTAACCAATTCGCTACTCAATACCTGGTCATTTTTCGATAGACCTTTTAGATGACCCTGTTTGGTTGCACAGCAAGATTCAACATTAATGCTCGGCATCAAGTTCCGGACTATCGGCTCCGACGCCAGAAGGCAATAATCGAGTCAGTTTTACCTTTTGCGAAGGTTTTACAACGAGAGGTACTTTTTCGAGATGTGTATCAGCTTCTTCCAATCCCCATGCATCAATGTCGCTTAAGCTGTGGTGCTTCATCCATACGTATGCATTGGTGATAAAGCTCTCGCGCAGATTCAATTCATTGTCCACCGAAATGTACTTGTCCAACAATACGAATTTAAAATCAGGGTTGGCATTGTAACGGGTATATGGATGTGGTTTGGACAAGATGTCAAATTCACGTTGGTGCACCAAATCCTCCACGATGTAGCGGAATAAATTGTTAACGCGAGGTTGTATTCGGAACCCCAGTTTGATATTGACCTTGATGATCAAATCATTCTCCAATTCCTCAATTTCATATTCACGGGTATACGGCTCTGATGTGCGATCGATGTGCACAAACCAATACACGTCGCCGCGTTTGGGGGTTTTGGATAAAATACTTTCGACAATCTTTTGCTCCACTTGATGGGCAAAATTGGCTTTGGTCAAGTAAACAATGTGGGTGGCGAACTTGGGCACTTCCTTGTCCTGGCTCAATGTGCGAAGAATGGGGGCAAACTTCTCTAAATCCACAAATTGTAAGAATGTATTGCCAAGGCGGCGATACATGAAGGTAATCCACATGACATGCAAAATCACAACATAGACCAGCATCATCATCCATGCTTCTTTTAACTTGAGGACGTTGGCAATGAAAAACGCGAGCTCCACACTTGTAAACAACAGAACCAAAATACCTACCAGCCACACGGGCCACTTGAGTTTGTACTTCAAATAGAAGGTGAGCAATATGGTCGTCATCATCATGGTTACCGTAATGAAGAAGCCATATGCAGCCTCCATCGCGGCGCTTTCTTGAAAAACAATCATCACAAATAAACAACCTGCCCACAAAAGCCAATTCACGCTGGGTATGTACAATTGTCCTTTCAGCTCAGTTGGGTACTTTACAGCGACACGAGGCCAAAAGCCCAAATTGATCGCTTCGCTAACTAGTGTGAATGAACCGCTGATAAGGGCTTGCGATGCGATAAATGCAGCCATTGTAGCAATGATAATCCCAGGTATCAACCACCATTCAGGCATTATGCCATAGAATGGATTGGTTGAAAGAAAGTATGGTTCTATGGATGCGGTTTTTTGTTCCATTAACCAAGCAGCTTGTCCCATGTAGTTGGTCAATAGCGCAATTTTGACAAATATCCACGATACCCGAATGTTTGCACGTCCACAGTGACCCAAATCGCTGTACAAGGCCTCTGCCCCTGTCGTACACAGAAAAACTGCACCAAGAATCCAAAAGCCTTTGGGGTATTTGGTCAATAAATCAAAAGCATAGGCAGGATTCAGTGCCTGCAGGACGTCTAGATGATCTTGAATCTGATTCAAACCCAAAACAAAAAGCATCATGAACCAAACAAACATGATAGGTCCGAACGATGCTCCAACCAATTTAGTTCCGTAACGCTGAAAGAAGAACAACAAGCTGATGATGCCAATAATGATACCAATGGTCAGCGAATTGCCTGGCTCAATAATCCCCTTCAAACTATCTACCGCAGCAAGACCCTCCACTGCCGAGGACACTGAAATTGGTGGCGTGATCATGCCGTCGCACAACAATGTTGCTGCGCCGATCATGGCTATCCAAAACAACCATTTGTTTTTGCGCTGAACCAACGAGTACAATGAGAAAATACCACCTTCACCTTTATTGTCAGCGCGCAATGTGAGCAAAATGTATTTAAAGGTAGTCTGGATACTCAAAGTCCAAAAAATACATGAAATACCACCATAAACCAAGTCCTTTGTGACTTCGCGATCATGCACAATGGCCTTCAATACATAGAGCGGGGAGGTGCCGATATCTCCATAAATAATTCCTAAGGTGACGAGTAATCCAGCTAGGCTAAGGCGATGACTTTGAGACGACATTATGTTTTGGTATTAAAACAAGCGTCGAAAGTAGAGTGGTTTATAGCTGAATTGTTCTGTGTTCCAGAAATATTTTTTTGTGCGTGGTTTTTTAAGGAAGCTATAACTTTTCCCAACATGAGCGCAGGCGAAATCATTCTTATTCTTTTTATCTACCTCTTGTTCTTCGGAGCTAAGGGCATCCCGTCCATCGCACAGACCCTTGGCAAAGCGATGTACCAGTTTCGCAATGCCGCAAAGGATGTACAATCCGAGATTTTACAGAGCGCCAACGAAATCAAAAAGGAAGTTCGCCTTGATCAAATGGACATCGACGAAACCCCTAAACAGCGTAAACCTACACCTCCGCCGCCAACTACTGACAATGGGATCGATGAGCAATGAAACGGGTCATCTATCACCGCGACAATCAAAAATTATGGGTGTGGGATCAGTGGGCCAGTGATGCCACCGTAGACCTTTTCCTTCAACACATCCCGTGGCAACAAAATTCCATTCGAGTGTATGGCAAAATGCATTTGGAACCGCGATTGACGGCATGGTTCGGCCCTGATTACCAATACGCCAACGTGCGCTGGCCACATACGCCTTGGCCCGATTTTATGCGCGAATGGCGTCAGCGTATACAGCTAGTGTGCGGCGTGGATTTCAATGCGGTTTTGTGCAATCTCTATCGTTCCGGTAACGATGCCATGGGATGGCACGCAGACAATGAACCTGAAATCGATCCGACCTGTATCGCATCCCTTTCGTTCGGTGCCTCGCGTACCTTCAAAATCAAACAACGCAAAGGGGAATCGCTTTTTGATGTCGAGTTGCAGCACGGTACTCTATTGGTCATGGAAAATATGCAAAGCGATTGGTTGCATGCCGTGCCGCGTCGGTTGAAGGTCACTGAACCGCGTATCAATTTTACTTTTCGGAAGATAAGAACTGCCTAAGCCTGCTTGATGGGCTGCAATCGGTCGCTGTCATCTAGGCCCTCGGAACCGGATGCTCGAATATGATGCGATACAACATCTTTGAGTTGTCGCGCAAACAATACCAATGGTGCTGCACCATCTCAATCATATCCGCTGCTGGTAATTCATCGTTTGCGCTCTCCAATTTGTTGTCTCCACATGGCGTAGTAGAGGCCTTTTTCGGCGAGAAGATTTTCGTGACTCCCTTGTTCCGTGATTTTTCCATGTTCCAGTACAAATATTTTGTCCGCGTGCATGATCGTCGATAGGCGATGTGCGATCAACACAGTCATTATATGCTGTTCGGCATGAATTTGTTTCACTGTATCGGTAATTTCTGATTCGGTCATGCTGTCCAAAGCACTGGTAGCTTCGTCCATGATCAAAATATTGGGTTTGCGGAGCATCGCTCGGGCAATCGAAAGTCGTTGTTTTTCGCCACCGCTAATTTTTATTCCTCCTTCGCCAATCGTAGTGTCCAGGCCTTTTTCAGCGCGGGCCATAAGGCTACCACAGGCTGCTTTTCGCAATGCATCCAGGAGTTCTGTTTCGGATGCATTTGGTTCCACAAAAAGTAAGTTTTCACGAATTGTGCCTGCAAAAAGTTGGGTGTCCTGCGTTACAAACCCAATCTGGCGGCGGAAATCCATCAATTGCACTTCATCAGAAGGTGTGTCATTGTAAAAAATTGTTCCTTGTTGCGGCCGATACAAGCCAATCAAAATTTTGACGAGTGTCGTTTTGCCAGAGCCACTGGGCCCTACAAATGCCACCGTTTGGCCGC
>JBDKJN010000493.1:0-2942 GCA_039796595.1 Bacteroidota bacterium | reverse complement strand
CGCAATGTATCCACTGCTTTAATGTATTCTTTTGCCCAACGTAGTGATTGCAGAGTGTTCGACGAGCCGCTCTATGCTCATTACCTTTCCAAAATACCTGTGCGGGCGAATCACCCTGGTGAAGATGAAGTGATTGCCACAATGGAAAATGACGGTGAAAAAGTGGTGCGCGATCTTATTCTGGGCGACCACGGCAAACCGGTTCTGTTTTTCAAGCACATGGCACATCATTTACAGCATCTTGAGCGCGGGTTTCTGACTGAGACTGTCAATGTTTTGTTGACGCGCGACCCTGTAGATATGCTGCCAAGTTTTGCGTTGCAAATGCAGAACCTGGGCTTGCGTGATGTGGGTTATAAACAACATGTTGAATTGTTGGATTATTTAAAATCAATCGGGCAAAACCCACCTGTATTGGATTCGAAGCAAATTCTTTTGAATCCCAAAAAAGTATTGGGTGAGTTCTGTGAACGGATTGGCATTCCATTTGATGAAGCCATGCTGCATTGGGAGATGGGCGCACGCCCTGAAGATGGTTCATGGGCAAAGTATTGGTATAAGTCGGTCCATAAATCCACTGGGTTTGGAGAATATGTTCAGAAGACTGAGCCGTTCCCTGAGGCATTGAAACCATTGTTGGAAGAGTGCCAGCCCTATTATGAGCAGTTGAATGAAATGGCAATTAAGGCATAATAGGGGCAATGCTTAAAGATTTCTTTACCCAACGCATCAAACGCGGACTCGTCCGCAGATTGACCCTGCTTAAGGTGGCTTCTGTTGCACGAGAGGTAGCTCGTAAAGAACCTCAGACAAGTGGCGCGCCGATCGTTTTCTTTAAGGCTTCCACAGGTATTGATGACCTTTCATGGAATAGCGGTTTTCATTTGCTGACGACATGGGCATTGCGTTTGCAGGGCATTCCTGTGGCATATTTTGCCTGCAATGCTGGTATGAGCAAATGTGTGCTTGGCACGAACCGCGACAACCCGCAAAAGGAAATGCCTTGTACCTCTTGTGTGATGCAGAGCAAGGCGTTGTATGCAGGAGTTCCTTCAAAGGTTAAAGGTCACAGCTTGCAGGTTGGGTGGTTTGATTTTCAGCACGATCCGATTCTTGAAAAGGATATTCGTGATTTAAATATCGAACAACTATCGCGCTTCACGTTTCACGAACTGCCCCTTGGTTCACTTTGCCTGCCTGCCTTGCGTTGGATACTTCGTATCCATCATTTGAATGATGACGAAAACACGCGCTATCTTTTGCGCGAATATATTTTGTCCGCGTGGAATGTGGCGCAAAAATTCTCGGATTTTCTCGATCAGACTCAGCCTCGGGCTGTAGTGGTCTTCAATGGGCAATTCTTCCCCGAAGCGACAGCACGTTACATCGCCCAAAAACGCGGACTACGCGTCATTACCCACGAAGTTGGTTTAGAGCCTGCCACCGCCTATTTTACCGAAGGCGAAGCAACAGCCTACCCGATTCACATCCCCGATGAATTTGATCTGAATGAAGCGCAAAATACGCGGCTGGATGCCTATCTTGCCAAACGCTTCAAAGGTGACTTTACCATGGCGGGCGTCAAATTCTGGGCAGACATGAAAGGGTTGGATGAAGCCTTTTTGCAAAAAGCGGCGCAGTTCAAACAGATCGTGCCCATCTTTACCAATGTCATCTTTGATACCAGCCAACCCCATGCCAATACGGTTTTTGAAGACATGTTCAACTGGCTCGACTTGACTTTGGAGGTCATCCAAGAACATCCTGAAACCTTGTTCGTCATCCGTGCGCACCCTGATGAGTTACGCGTCCGCAAAGCCAGCCGCGAAACCGTGGGTGGCTGGGTGGAAATGAACAAGGTCTCAGAATTGCCTAATGTGATTTTTGTCCCATCGAATGAAGCTCTCAGTTCCTATGAGCTGATTCTAAAATCGAAGTTTGTCATGGTCTACAACTCAACCATTGGTTTAGAAGCCTCTATTATGGGTATGCCAGTTTTGTGTGCAGGCAAAGCGAGGTTTACGCAGTACCCCACTGTGTTCTTTCCGCAGACGGTGAATGAAGTAAGACGAAAGATGAAAGAATTTTTGGACGCGGAACGCATTGAGATTCCCGCTGAATTCAAACGTAATGCACGACGATTCTTGTATTACCAGTTGTATAGAACCTCGCTGCCCTTTGGTGATTTTCTTGAACCCTCTGTACGTGTAACGCAAACAAAGCTTAAGTCGTTTGAGTTGGATGAGTTGCTGAACTCCGCTTCTATAAAAACGATCTTGGATGGCGTCTTGAATGGCGGGGATTTCTTGTTGAAAGATATTCGTTCCCTAGAAAATATTGATAATATTCCATTGGCGACAAAAGACGGCAAGGTCGTTAAAGATAAGCGATAATATCGAAACAACACAGAATAAAACTGTTTATAGCGGCTCATCCACTCGTTTCCCGTCCCGCTTGATGATTCGTGCAGGGACACCAACCACCGTGCAATTGGGCGGAACGCTCCTAAAAACTACGGCATTTGCTCCGATCATGGAATTATCTCCAATGTGAATGTCGCCATATACTTTTGCCCCCATGGCAATGTGAACATTATCGCCCAATGTCGGGGCTTTGCCTGTGTCGGAATACCCGATCACAACCAACTGATTGATCCAACAATTTTTCCCAATACTATACGCGCCGATGCCTGTGGCATACCCGTGTTGAATGAAGAAGCCTTCACCAATGGAACCAGCCCGAATAAAGAGAGTGTTCCTGGGTTTGTAGATCAGCTGTGCAATCTCGAGGAAGACTCTGCTAAGGATGAGGTAATCTTTTTTGATACGGTAATAGAACAGATTTCGGTACGCTTCTTCCTTCCAAAGAAGCCAGACCAGTGATCTCCACGAGGAGATACCTTTTTTATGCAGGTCGTCATATTCTAATTCTATCCAACGGTC
>JBDKJN010000492.1:0-12305 GCA_039796595.1 Bacteroidota bacterium | reverse complement strand
CTTTTCACACCAAAAATCAGTCTGAACAACAGAGGTTCGTGTTTACTATCGAGGTAGATATAACCATTGTCACGTATTTCTCCACTCATGGATAAGGTCACTTGTCCAAACACACCGCGTTGCCCCCATTGAATGGACCATGACACTTCGCTATTATTTATGAGAGCGCAATTAGCCTCTGCCAACTCGCGAAAGTCTTCCGAAGTCATACAGAGATGTTCCATAACCTCTTTGCGAATATGATTGGATAGTAACTTAATTTTTCTTCGAAGTCCGCGCTCACCAAACCACACGCCTTTCCCCAATCGTTCACACAATTTTTCCAGTTGCGCTTCATTTTTTCGTAATCCTTCCATCCCATTTTTTCTGCCTAACGCTGCAAAATCTCACGAGCCCGCACCAGCATAATCGCTCCTTCGAATCGTATTTAGACCACGTTCAAAAGTATGTTGAAAAGAGCCATGCCACAGATTACTTTTCGAAATTAATATTTCCATGATCGTTGTAATTTGCTCATTATGGAAAACCATGTCATTGAACTCGTCGGAGCCGAAATTCGGCAACATGAAAACGTTATTATTCGCGACGCAAATTTCACACTGAGCGAAGGTGAATTTGTTTATCTCGTCGGAAAAACAGGAAGCGGAAAAAGTAGTCTCCTCAAAACCTTGTATGCCGCCCTTCCCCTGCAGACTGGTCAAGGAAATTGTTGCGGTTTCGATTTAACTCAGATCAAAAGGAAGCAAATTCCATTCTTGCGCCGAAAACTGGGTATTGTTTTTCAAGATTTCGAATTACTCAGTGACCGCTCGGTTAGTGATAACCTGGAATTCGTGTTGCGTGCCACAGGCTGGAGTGATAACAAAGCCATGGTGTCTCGTATCGGAAGTGTTTTAGAATTGGTTGGTCTCGATCACACCGGACACAAAATGCCTCATGAGTTAAGTGGTGGCGAACAACAACGCGTAGCGATTGCAAGAGCTTTGCTCAATACACCGCAACTTATTTTGGCTGATGAACCCACAGGCAATCTAGACCCCAAAACGAGCCTCGAAATTTTTAATCTTTTAATTGCCATTAGTCAAAGTGGTACAGCTATTCTAATGGCTTCACATGACGTTGCTACGATGCAAAATTTTCAGTGTCGCACCCTGGTCTGTGATCATCAGGAATTGCGTGAAGTAAACACACCAGCAGCCATTTTCGCCTGATGACTACCAAGCCACGAGTCGCAATCATCATACCCTGCTTAAATGCAGCATCAACGATTGATGCCTGCCTCGACAGTGTCCTGAAGCAGAGTTATGAGCACACCTTTATCCACGTGCAAGATGGTGGTTCGACAGATGGTACTTTGGACAAATTAGCTCAAAGGGCGAATCCCCGATTACGTGTTGCCGTCGCCAAAGACACAAGCGTATATGATGCTATCAACACCGCTATAGCAAATACTGATGCTGATTGGTATTATATTCTCGGTGCTGATGACAAAATCCCAGGACTTGATTCGGTTGCTTCTGTGATGACTTTTGGTCACTCGAAATACACCTTACTGTTTGGCGACGTGCGCTACGCAAAACGCACGAACCAATTGGTTCCTCATGTTCACCATTCGACATTTGACAATGGACTATGGTGGCGCAATACCTTGCATCAACAAGGAGTTTTCTATCATCGTTCCCTATTTGAAGGGCAAGCTTTTGATCTGCGGTATAAGATCTTATCGGACTACGACTTCCATTTGTCCCTACTGAAAAAAATGCCCCTATCGAAACATGTGGGCATGACTTTATGCGTGTGTGGCGCAGCTGGATTGAGCAAACAATTTGAATGGAAGCTCTACAAAGAGGAATTGAAAATTAAACGGCATAGACTCTCTGCTCCACTGTTCATAGCCAATATTCCCTGGGTTTGTATGAAGTGGCTCCTGAAAAAATTTGGATAACCTCACATTGCGGTTATCACTGCAGTTCGAAAATAACGGAGACTTCGTAACTTACAATGTCATTTGAAATGATTGGAAAAGTTACACCTTCAGCCAATTCCGATCCCCCCAATGCTTCACTAGGTGTAAAAGTTTCTACGTCTTCATCAATACGCAACACCTTGCCCAGTTTGCCACCCGCTACGGCCACGTAATTGTTGGCCTTATCCTTAGCTGCGATAATGGCATTGCGCTGGGCGTTTTGTTTCATACTCTCAATCGCGCTATTGGTCAATTCCAAAACTTCAATCTGAACACCTTTGCTTATCATAACCGTTTTGAAAATTTCATACTGATTGGTGCTTATGAGTTCCAACTGGTATATTCGGCTGATCATTTCAGTGGTTTTTCTTGAATTGGTATATCCCAAATCAGTTCGCAACTCTTTGGTCAGTTTTGACTTCGACTTCTCCACTCCAGCTTTTATCAAAGCCTCATTATAGAGGGCAGTAAGCGCGTCGATATTTTCCTTGGGACCAGCGCAATACTCATCCGATAGTGTTACCTGCAAAAGAATATGATCCGGCGACAGCTGAATCGTTGAATGGCCTGTAACTGAAACAGTATTCACTGGTGCTGCACCAAATTGACCGAAGATCGAAGCGCAGAGCAATTGCAAGAAAAAAAGAACGGTAATTTTTTTCATAAAGAGAAGATTTACGGTTTAGTGATAAGTTCAAATTCGAGGCGAACAGTAATTGAAAATTCTGGAAAAAGCTGCAAATAACCTGCAGCGATTTCGTCTCGTTTATACATTTTATCCGCAGTAAAAAGTCTTTCAATCACAGATCCTCCTTCGTCATAACGTTCTTCTTTGATCGCGATAATTTGTCCCAAGGTGGCTCCGCTCTGTTTTGCCATCACCTCTGCACGATGACGCGCATCATTGTATGCCTGTTTCAAAATAGCCTCACGAGCTGCATTGTTGTCCCCGAACACAACCTCGAATATCGTTGCTCTGGTGCCTGGAATTTGACCGTCCAAATCTGAAACGATAGCGAGCATAGATTCCCTCTTACGGACAGTCAAATTATAGGTCACCATATGAACATCCTTTGCGCCTTCATAATTATCTACTCGCTTTACACTTTCGCTGATAAGGACATTATCTGCGGCAACTATGCCGTATTCCTTTGTAATCTCGGTGTATTTGCGTTGCTTCGATTGAATGTCCGGAAAACGTGCTGAACAGTCGGCATCCGTCAAAACGACCTGGAAAATCGCGTATCCAGGATCGAGCTTTCCTGAAGCTTCACCCAATACACTAATTGTTTTATTGTTCTGGCCGAATGCGCAGAATTGCATTGTTATCGCTGTTACCAGTAAAAGAATTTGGTTTTTCATATCATTATTATTTTTCAAGGTAAGGCGCATAAATCCGCGCCAATACTAGGGATTCCACCTGCCAATTTAATTCAATTTTCGCCCGTTGGGTATTGCTTCGCCAAAAATTCTGTTTTTCTTTGGAGGTCATCGCTTGAATTGTCTCGGCGATCATCTTGGGTTCAACTTGCGCAACACACATGCCCACTTGATAGGAATCAACTATGCGGCGTAACTCAGGCAAGTCACTAACCAAAACAGGAATACCAGCGTGGATGTAATCGAACAATTTATTGGGTAACGATAACGTATAGTTGAGATGAAGTGGCTTATCGAGTGAAACACCAATATCCGCAACGGCGGTGTATTGCATCAAATCATGGTAAGGCATTCTTCCTTTGAATATCACATTTGACAATTTCAACTCCTTCGAACGGTTGACCATATTTGAGTAATCCCGCCCAGATCCGATAACTACCAGAACAACCTGAGGTAGATACTGAAAGGCCTCAATCAATTCCATTCCACCGCGATCCGGATCAATGTATGAACCTTGAAGTAGAACAATGGTGGCGTTGTCTGGCAATCCTAATTGCGCGCGATCCTTTGATGTTTCCTGATGTTCACGCAATGGCGGAACATTGCGTACCACATGCATGGTCACACCATAAAGTTCATGATAGATCTTTGCGATACTCTCATTCACTGTAATCGCAAAAGGCAATTTTGGAAAAATAAATCGTTCAACAGCCAACCATACTGCCTTTTGAAAGGGCCGACCAGTGAGGCCTTCCGCTTCGGTAAAATACTCATGGCTGTCGTAGACCAATTTTTTGCGTCGCAGTTTCGAAATAAGATAAGCGGGCAACAGAGTATCCAAATCGTTGGCGACAATGATATCCGTCCGAGCACGTAGCAGATAAAAAAACAATCGCAATTGCAAGGCCGCATAAAACAATGCTCCACGCTCGAAGAACAAGTTGAATCGTGTAGTTGAAAAAGGCCCCGTATATGGAACACTATCCTTGCGTTGTCGTCCAACCAAATGGATTTTGAACCCCATCTCACTTAAAGTGGTGGCTACCTTATGCACACGTTGATCGTGTTGCAGATCATTGCTCACAAGGACAGTGACATGGTTCATGATCCCATCAATAAAAGAGCGATTCCTTGATTTCTTTCAATACCTTTTTGGTATACAATGGGAATTCGGCATTCATCATCCAGCTGAAATATCCACTATCTTTTGATAATACATCAGCAACTGTTTGACCTTTGTATTTTCCAAAATTAAAGATGACCTGATCGTTGTCGTTATAGATAAGGTGATTCGCCAAATCTGCCTTTTTGCGTCGCTCACACAAGCGGTGTATCGCCTCCATATCATTGATTACAGGTGTGAATTCCTGACCATCAGGACCTGCAATTTTGGTATCTGCATAATGATCCAACATGGCTTCGAAGACTTCATACGTCGCCATAGTGTCGGGTAAAGCCTCATGGGCACCGGTAAGATTCTTATTGCAATAGAACTTGTATGCTGCGCTCAAATTGCGTGGTTCCATCATATGATATAGCACTTGCACATCAATGAGGTTGCGCCCTTCGAGGCTAAAATCTATTCCTGCTCTTAAAAATTCTTCTGCGATAAGTGGAATATCAAAGCGGTTGCTATTGAAACCTCCCAGATCACAATCGAAGATATACTTATACAGTTTTGGAGCAATCTGTTCAAAGGTTGGGGCGTCTTTGACATCTTCATCATAAATCCCATGAACCAAGGAAGCCTCGATAGGAATTGGAACACCAGGATTGATAATTATTCTATTCTCGTGACCAGACTTGGAAGGCATTGAACTCATATTGCCATCAGGCATGATTTTGACAATGGCGATTTCAACAATTCTGTCTTTACCAACATCAACACCAGTGGTCTCGAGGTCGAAGAAAGCCAATGGCTTCTTTAAATTCAATTTCATACTACAAATATGCAAATCCTTGCGCAACAACGCCAGGTAATGTTGCGAATTGTGGGTAACTCCGATCTATTGAGCCAAAGTGATTTTTTGCCAGCCACAAAATATTTGAGTTCAATCATGCGTTCAACATGCACAGAGTAGCAGAATCCCAAAAGGATTCAAGTAGCAAAAAAGAACCCCCGGCATGCCGGGGGTTCGCTTTTATGCGCGTTTTCTACGCTATTTCTATTTTTTTTAGAAGCCTTGAACCTTGATCTTGATGTATTGGAACTCTTCATAAATCAAGCGGTTCTTCTGTGCATCGTTCTCGTATTTTTTACCTTGAACCAATTTCAAAGGAGTTCCGAACGTGTAGTTTACCCCTTCTTTCATGCCCAATTTCTTCAACTCATCGCGAATTTGATCGGTTGCTGTTTTGTTACGCCAAGCGGTCAGCTCTTGATTGTTTTTGAAGCGAGAAGACGGTACATTAGATGCGCTAGACTCAACAACAATTACAGGCTTCTTGCCCAAATCGATAATTTTCTTCACGTCAGCGATAAATGCGGTAAACTCCTTCTCTTCTACACCGAATTCGTGGAAGTCATACACGAAATAACGAGAGAACTGCGCGTAAGCTTCTTTCTCATTGAACTCGCGATTGATAGGGTCTTTTGGATCATATTTGAAATCTGTGAAAGGAGCAGGAGCAACAGGAATTGGCTCTGGTTCATCCACTGGTTTGGTCGGCTTCACTGGTTCAACCGGCTTAACTGGCTCAACCGGCTTAACTGGTTCAACCGGTTTCGGTTGTGGTTTTTCGCCCATGTTCACAGGCACAAGGAATACCTCACGATTGATCTCTTCGAACTTGCTTTCACAAGGTACATTGATGTCATCTTTTTTGATGATGTCAGCTCCTTTGTAATAATCCACGTGGTATCCTGTACATGGAGAAAGAATGGCCAAATATCCACCATCGCGCTTACGTGGACGATACTCCATCACTTCACCATTCTTCAAGTTGGTTACAACGATACGCAGATCATCGGGCAATTCCTCTCCTTCAGGAGCAATTACAAAACCTTTCAATACAGCCAGGCTACTTTCATTCATTTCGTCTGGCATATCGATCAAATAAATGTCTTTCAAACCATAACCACCATCCTTAGCAGATGAGTAGTAGGCACGACGACCATCGGCCATCGGCACAAAAAACACGTCATCTTCCACTGTGTTGAGCGGATAACCTAAGTTCTCAGGTGCGCCCCATTCTCCGTCTTCACCCAATTTTGAAACGAAGATGTCGAAACCACCCATGGTCTTGTGTCCCATTGAAGAGAAATACAAGGTTTTACCATCCGGTGATAAGAAAGGAGCGTCTTCATCCCATTTTGTGTTGAGTGTTGGTCCCATATTGAGCGCACGGCTCCATTCGCCGTTTGGTAATTTCACGCACTTGTACAAGTCACGTTTACCCAAACCGCCAGAACGATCACTCACGAAGTAAAGCGTATTTCCATCAGCTGATACCGTAGCATGCGTCTCCCAAGAATCTGAGTTGATATCGCTACCCAACAATACTGGCGTACTCCAGGTTTCCCCGAATAGCTTTGACTCCAACACTTGACCGTCACCGTAATTGTCACGGTAAATGAAAAGCGTTTGACCATCTGGAGCAACACTGATTGTAGCATCGTGCTCATCGGTATTGAGATTCAAAATTTCAGGCTCAGACCATACACCATCTTCATTCTTAAAGGAAACATAAACGTCTTCCTTCCACTCTCCTGTATCGATATCACGAATAACACTATTCGAGGTATCGGCACGAAGACGACGGCTAGTGAAGAACATCGTACTTTCATCGAGAGATAATACCGGGCTAAAGTCGTTGGTTTCCTTGTTGATTACAGGTCCCACATTCGTGATGATGTAATTGCGAGGATTTGCCATCTGCGTTTTCGCCTCGTTGGCCATGTCCAATTCACGTTGTACTTCCGAGAAACGAATATGCTTTTTACCTAGTTTCTTTTGGTAAGCTTCCAAAGTAGCTATTGCGTTGTCCAATTGAAGGTTAAGGGCTTGTGCTTTACCAAGACTGAACATGGCATCCATTGGCGCTTTCGACTCCGTTGGATCGTTGGGGTCATAGCTCTTGCTGTATTTATTCGCGCATGCTACTTCCAAATATTGCAATGCCTCCAATTTGGAATTTGCTGTTTGCAACAAACATTGACCAATCTTGTAATTTACATTGGCATTGTTTGGATCAATTTCAAGACATTCTTTCCATTTGCTGATACTTTGAAGCCAGAGCTTCTCCTCCATCATTTTGTTTGCATCGGTGAACTTTGCATTAAAATCCCCTCCACGACGCGGTGGAGCCTGAGCAAAACCCATTGTAGCAATTATGGCAATAAGAAGTAGAGCGGTAATACGTTTCATAACACAGTATACATAAGTAAGTTGAGTATGGGATTCTTGTCCCACAAGTTAGTTAAAAAGCGCTCGAATATAGTTCAAATCTGACTTATTTGGGTACTTTCGACGACTTTTAACGCATTGTTATAATTCTAATTGAAAGGACAAGTCCAAGAATTCCTCAGGCGATTTCGTCAAATCGAGCATGGTCTCATGTGAATCGTTAAAATCAAGCCAATGCATACGACATCTTAAACGGCCTATTGGACTATAAGCTCATCGATTAAACTCATTAAGAAAACGGCTACGAAAAAGCCTGGTTAGATTTCGCGATTGATGTCGAATGCCTCGAGGTAATCGGCCACTCGCTTAACGAATTGGCCTCCCAAAGCGCCATCGACAACACGATGGTCATAGCTGTGACTCAAGAACATCATATGACGAATACCAATGAAATCGCCATGTGGAGTCTCGATTACTGCAGGTTTCTTACGAATTGCGCCTACAGCTAAAATAGCTACCTGCGGTTGATTAATGATCGGTGTTCCCATTACATTTCCGAAGGTTCCTACGTTGGTCAATGTAAATGTACCTCCAGTAATTTCATCAGGGGTCAATTTGTTCTGACGAGCACGATCGGCCAAATCATTCACTTTTTTAGCCAGACCTACCAAATTCAATTGGTCTGCGTTGCGAATCACAGGGACAATTAGATTTCCTGTAGGAAGGGCTGTTGCCATACCAAGGTTAATATCCCCACGTTTGATGATCTGAGTACCATCAACTGAAACATTCACGCCTGGGAAATCCTTGATCGCCTTGGCGATGGCTTCCATGAATATCGGAGTAAAGGTGATTTTTGTCTTTTCCTTTTGTTCAAATGACTTCTTCACCTTATCGCGCCATAGAACAATATTTGTCACATCCGCTTCCACATAACTTGTCACGTGTGGCGACGTCTGCTTGCTCATCACCATGTGATCGGCAATCAATTTGCGCATGCGATCCATTTCAACGATTTCGTCGTTAGGACCGATAACGATGTTGGACTTGGCTTTTGGAGCCTCAGCCGCTGGTTTGGCCGCTGGAGCAGCCGCTGGAGCAGATGCTGCAACTGCTGGCGCAGAAGCTACAGGTGCGGCGGCAACAGCAGGAGCTGTGCCACGACCTTTGATGTATTGCATCAAATCTTCTTTCGTAACTCGGCCGCCCTGACCCTTGCCCTGGATCTGATCCAATTCTTGCATGCTTACGTTTTCACTCTTCGCGATATTGCGCACCAACGGCGAGTAAAAACGATTGCTGTCACTGTTGGATGGCAAATCAACAGTTGCAGGTACAAATGGCACTTCAGGAGCAGCAGCTTTAACTGGCTCAGCAGGAGCTGCACTCGCAGCCGGGGCTGCAGACACAGTAACTGATCCGCTACCCGTTTGAATTACCGCAATCAATTGTCCAACCTGAACTACATCGCCTTCTTTGACTGTGCATTTAACCAATACACCGTCTTCAGGGGATGGCACCTCGCTATCTACCTTATCGGTGGCGATTTCAATGATCGGCTCATCGGCTTTCACCGCATCACCTTCCTTTTTCAACCATTTGATGATGGTGGCTTCGGCCACACTTTCACCCATTTTGGGGAGCAAGAGTTCTATCTGGGACATTGTCAGAAGATTGCCTTATTTACGTGCAATTACGGGTGCGAATGTAACTCCGTACAGGCTGGTTTACACCATGTCTGGACAAAGATTTATACAGTTATGAAGGCAGCCCAACATCAATGCCTAGGCACTTATCATTAATCCGCTTAAAATGAATGAATTATTTATGACCCTCGTCCTTAGAGCCCCAAAAGCGGCGACATTTCCACCACAATTGTATATCGCGCCATGGACTATAATCTTTGATGTAAAGGGTATTGATTTTAACCAAAGTATCCATACTCAAATTTTCTTCCTCTACCGCCATGGACGGATGAATGATGGCATGTTTCAGATGCATTCTTGCTGATTTTTCAGATGCAATCAAACGCGTGTCTGGACCGATCCACGTCTTGCGGCGCAGCACGATATTGATACAATTGCTCAGCCATTGCAAAGGTCGCGGAATAAACCACACCATCAAGGGCCACAACGCCACCGACCCTCCAACCATTAGCATGTCCATTAGAGCCTTGATGCGCTTGTTCTGAGGAAGCGTTATGCTATTGACGTCCATAATGGCAATGTCTCCTGATTTGTCAATGCTGTTGGAACCGATCATAAACATGCTTTCAGGCGGTGCTATTTTCATTTCGATTTCCAAATCACTGACCGCAGTCATTAAACTTATAATCTGACTACTACTGATGTCGCGTGCACAAAAAACCAAACGCCCCATTTTATTGATGGTGATGTAATCACGTAAACGTTCCAAACTACTGGATGGAGCGATCGCCACCACTGACTCATTGCTGGATTGACGGATAAACATTTTTTGGACTCGTTCAATTTCATCGGGTAATCCTACGATTCCTGTGACTTCATTCGGTATGGCCGACTGACCCGCTATTCTTGCAAGAAGTACACGATGGATCGCAAAAACCGCAAAGGCCAAGAACATCCCAATGACCATCAACGCACGTGAAAAACGCATATCCTCCGGCAACAAGGAATATACCGTCAGCATGATGGCTGTACCTATCAGTACCGGCTTCACTATGCGTGATGCGCGGTACGGTCGATCGTATCCACCACCAAAATATACTACAATCGCCCAAATCACACTGAACAAAAGGAACAGCGGAAGGACTAAGGCGTCGTTGTAAATTTTATCACGTGTATTGGCATAAGCGAAACGCGCCAATTCCCACACCCCCAATAGAACAGCCACGTCCAAGAATGGAATGGCCAATCCCTTGATGAATCGCACCCCTACCGCAACAGCTGCTCGCAACCAAATGGCCACATTAATGAGCCATGAAAAAACGCGGGCATTCTCTTTTGAAAAGTGTTTTTGGGCAAAAATCACCATCGCGTTGTAGAAGACATACACATAATTCAGGCTCCCCTTTTTGGTGCTTTCACCTTTGTAATGAATGATTGTTGTATCGTGAAAATAATAGTTCTTATATCCCGCCTGCACAATTCGCCAAGACAAATCAATGTCCTCACCGTACATAAAAAATGCCTCGTCCAATAAGCCAATCCGATCCAATACCGACTTGCGCATCAACATAAATGCGCCTGAAAGGATATCTATTTCATGGGTTTGATTGGGCGATAGATGCCCCAGATGATAACGATTGAAGCGTGCGCTGCGCTTGAAGATTCGGCTTATGCCAAAGATCTTGTAAAAGGATACAGCCGGGGTCGGTAAACCTCGCTTCGACTCAGGAAGAAACTTGCCATTGCCATCCACCATATGTACACCTAAACCTCCAGCATTTGCATGTTCATCCATAAAGGCCACCACCTTTGAGAATGTTGTTTCCTGCACCACCGTATCTGGATTGAGCAACAATATATATTCCCCTTTGGCCAATCGCATGGCCTGGTTATTGGCTCTTGAAAACCCGACATTCTCTTTGTTGGCGATGAGTATAGCATGTGGAAAACGCTGTATCACCATATCATTGCTGTCGTCCACACTATTGTTGTCCACCACAAAAACTTCCACCTCGGAGGAAGGCATGTGTGCTGCCATATGATCGATGGCCAAATAGACCGACGACAAACACTGTTCGAGAAAATACCGAACATTATAATTGACTATGACAATGCTTAATTTCACTACACCCGAATTGAAACGGACCGCAATTTAACCTACTTTGAGGGGGCAGCCAAAATACAACCCCGCTGGGGCGTAAGGAACGGAACGAAGAAGATATTATTTTTTCATGCCGCCCTCGTAAGGAGTGCGCAGGGTGATGCTGCGGCCAAGGGTGATTTCGTCGGTGTACTCGAGTTCTCCGCCTACTGCTACGCCACGCGCAATAGAGGTGATGCGAACACCAAATTCGGTGACTTTGCGGGATATGTAAAATGATGTTGTTTCGCCTTCCATTGTTGCATTCAGAGCTAAAATCAATTCTTTGACCTTTCCTTCAGCGACACGGTGAATCAAAGCATCGATCGTTAGATCCGATGGGCCAATTCCATCCATGGGTGAGATGATGCCACCTAACACATGGTACTTCCCTTTGAACTGTGCTGTTCCTTCGATGGCCATTACATCACGGATATCGGCCACTACACAAACCATTTCATCATCACGATATGGTGAGTCACATATTTCACATATTTCATGATCACTCACATTATGACATTGTTTGCAGTATTTGATTTGTTCGCGCATATCCGTCAAAGCGTTGGCAAAACGCGAAATGTCTTCGGGTTTTCGGCGCAACAACTCAAGGGCATATCGCAATGCAGTCTTGCGACCCACGCCTGGCAATGAACTCAACTGGTCAACTGCCTGCTCAATTAATTTGGAGGGTATATTCAACGAAATCGATCATTAATGATTGGTCGTGCAAATTTGCACTTCAATCCTGCAATTTGACACACTATTTTTGAACCATGTTTGGCAAAGAATCAATTTTAAGACGTTGGGCATCGAAACTCGTTGGTCTC
>JBDKJN010000491.1:0-7606 GCA_039796595.1 Bacteroidota bacterium | reverse complement strand
AATAGTCTCCTCCTGAAATGCCTTCAAAAGTGTATTTGCCAGAAGCGTTGGTCGCTGCGGCTTTAGTCATAACGCTATCTGCAGATCGGTACAGCACCACATTGACAAACTCAAGCGGTTGATTTGCTGTATCGGTTATGGTTCCGGTAATAGAAGATTGCGCGAAGACCGCTGTGCTGAGTACCGCCAGCCAAAGTGAGAGTGAAATTTTCATGGTGCTATTCAATGGTACAAAGATGAATGAAGAGTATGGGTAACGCAAGTGAGAAAGGATGATCGGATCAAACTAAGGTTGGATAGTATCGATTTAACCCAGGAGAATGGGTGGTCTGGGATAGTTGAGGTCTACTTTCTTAACGTGTCGAAATGGATGAATGGGTGAGTCGCTCGTTTTTAGACGTGGCTATTTTACCTTCAACCGGGTGACACGTGCAATAGGAGTTCGCTATTGAAATCGACCTACATAGAAAAAGTCAAATGGAAAACTGAGTCATTCAATTTTCAATAACCAGCTGTTTTAATTTCAATAAAGATTTTTTGAGGTTGTAAGAGGAGTCCCTTACATATCAAACTCTTCCTTACTAAGCTTCAACCAATCAAGAGTAGAATTGCAGAAAATATCATCTACGATGCCTTTGTCAAGTCCCATTTCTTCGATGAACTTACCTACTTCGAGGTCGCCGAGAGGGAAGGGATAATCGGTGCCTAAGGTGATTTTTTTGGAGCCTTGCATTTCGAGTACATATTTAAACAGCTGCTCGTCGTGCGTGGCGCTATCCACCCAGAATCGGCCAATGTAGTCACGCGGATTGAAAGGGTTGTCGATGGCAACCAAGTCGGGTCGGCAATGGAAGCCATGTTCTATTCGACCAATCGTGGGTAAGAAGGATCCTCCTGCATGAGCGAAGTTGAAACGGATTTTTGAGAAGCGTTCCATTACACCTGCGAAGATGAGCGAACAAATTGCGCGAGCTGTTTCGGCGGGCATACCTACCAACCAAGGGAGCCAGTATTTGCGCATTTCGTCTTGGCCCATCATTTCCCATGGATGCACGAGTACGGCCATGTCCAGGTCTTCAATAGCTGCCCACAGCGGATTAAAAATCGGCTCGCTAAGGTTCTTTTGATTGATGTTACTGCCGATCTGAATACCCTTCATGCCGATGGATTTGCAGCGTTCCAATTCCGCAATACTCATGTCGATGTCCTGCAGCGGTAAGGTGCCTAGTCCTACATAATGTTTAGGCATACGAGCGATGAGGTCTGCGATATGGTCGTTGAGAAACTGGGCCATTTCAAGTCCATCTTTTGGTTGAGCCGAATAACCAAATAACACAGGAATGGTGCACACCACTTGCACTTGTGTATTGTAGCGCTGATATTCTTCGATGCGCAATTGTGGGTCCCAACAATTGGCTTCAATTTCACGGAAGAATTTGTCTCCCTGCATCATACGCGCATATCCCGGGCGATGATGATCCAAATGGATAAAATTGCCATATCCGAATTTCACCGACCAATCGGGTAGGTGTTTCGGGATAATGTGGGTGTGCATGTCGATTTTTAGCATGGCATCGAAAAAAAATGGCCCCTTTCCGGAGGCCATGTTATTAAGGAGTATTGATTCTTATCCGATTACTTCTTTCACTTTGGCCCCGATTTGAGCAGGACTGTCAACGACGTGGATTCCACATTCACGCATAATAGCTTTTTTGGCTGAGGCGCTTTCGTTTTCACCACTAACAATGGCGCCGGCATGACCCATTGTGCGACCTTTTGGAGCAGTTTCTCCAGCGATGAATCCAATCACTGGTTTTTTATTGCCGTTTTCTTTGATCCAACGAGCTGCTTTTGGTTCAAATTCGCCACCGATTTCACCGATCATTACGATGGCATCGGTTTCTTTGTCTTCCATCAACAACTTTACAGCGTCCAATGTAGGAGTGCCAATAATTGGATCTCCACCGATACCAATTGCTGTAGAAACTCCAAGACCAACTTTCGCAACTTGGTCAGCCGCTTCGTAAGTCAATGTTCCAGATTTAGAAACGATACCGATTCGGCCTGGCTTAAACACGAATCCTGGCATGATGCCAACTTTAGCTTCGCCAGCAGTAATAACGCCAGGGCAGTTTGGACCAATCAAAGTACAATTGCGATCAGAGATATAGGCTTTAGCTTTAACCATATCGGCCACAGGAATGCCTTCTGTGATTGTGATGATAACTTTGATGCCTGCATCGGCTGCTTCCATAATGGCATCGGCAGCAAAAGCCGGTGGAACAAAGATGATACTTACATCCGCGCCAGTTTTAGCAACTGCATCTGAAACCGTATTAAAAACAGGACGATCGAGGTGTGTGGTGCCGCCTTTTCCAGGAGTCACACCGCCTACCACTTGGGTGCCGTACTCAATCATTTGACCTGCGTGAAAAGTACCTTCGCTACCGGTAAAACCTTGAACGATGATTTTTGAATTTTTGCCGACTAAAACGCCCATATTATTTTGCTATTAATAGTAAAGTCATTGATGCGGCAGAACCATTCTTACCGCTTGTGGCTGCGAAGGTATTTTAACACCACCGCATAAAAAAACTAAATTTGAAAAATAATCCCTAACGCTTGATTGGTGCGTCATTGGTCTACAATTCTTCATGAGGATCAAAGTGATCATCTGAGCGTTGTCGAACTACTTTGACCTTGGCCCCAAAAAAGGCGTTGACGAGGCTAAGAAGGAGGGACAATAAGAATGCTGAACCAAAGGTTTCGATGTGGAATCCATCGATCAATTGGTCGGCCACCACCAGCATGATGGCGTTGATGAAGAGAAGAAACAGGCCAAGGGTAAAAATGGTAACAGGAATAGTCAGCAAAATCAGCATTGGACGAAGAAACGTGTTGAGTATACCCAAGACCACAGCGGTAATAATGGCTACCCAGGGCTCTTGAAATCGCACGGAATCCATAAGATAATCACCTAACAATAGAGCTATCGCGGTGACCATCATTTGCAATAAGGTTTTCTTCAATCGATCTTCCATACCACAAATATGAAGTGAAATTTGGAAACAAGATCCAGAAATTAATGATTGATAAAATTCGCGAGATATGTGTAATCCCCTTTTTTTAGGTTGTGAGCAAGATGTGAAAACTGAATTTCAAGCCATTCAGTGGGCTGCAGTATTTTTGCACGAATAAAATAAGTACCAATGAAATTTTTTATCGATACCGCTAATCTGGATCAAATTCGTGAAGCCAACGCACTGGGAGTATTAGATGGAGTTACAACTAATCCATCATTAATGGCTAAAGAAGGAATTACTGGCAAAGACAATGTCATGCGTCATTATAAAGCGATATGTGATATCGTTGTTGATGGTGATGTAAGTGCTGAGGTTATTTCTACCGATTTCGAAGGTATGGTTCGTGAAGGCCACGAGTTGGCAGAATTGCATCCAAATATTGTGGTTAAGATTCCGATGATTGTGGACGGCATCAAAGCTCTAAAGTACTTTTCGGACAACGACATTCGCACCAATTGCACACTTGTATTTTCTGCTGGACAAGCGTTGTTGGCAGCTAAGGCTGGAGCTTCTTATGTTTCTCCATTTATTGGTCGTTTGGATGATGTGTCTACGGATGGCTTGGATTTGATCGAGCAAATTCGAATCATTTACGACAATTATGGTTTTGACACCGAAATCTTGGCCGCATCCGTGCGTCATCCAATGCATATCATCAAATGTGCTGAAATCGGCGCCGATGTGATGACAGGACCATTGAGTGCAATGTTGGCATTGGCCAAACACCCACTTACTGATCTTGGTTTGGCCCAATTCCTTGCAGATCATAAAAAAGCCGCAGCCAACGTATAAAGATGCTAATAGAAATCCATCCTCAAAATATAGATCAGCGCAAAATCGATCAGATTGTGCGCTTGCTCGGTGAGGGCGGAATTATCATTTATCCCACAGATACTGTATACAGCGTTGGTTGCTCGCTGAATCGACCAGATGCGATCGAAAAATTGGAACGCCTCAAAGGCATCAAAAAAGGTAAGGCCAATTTTTCGATCATCTGCTCTGATTTATCACATTTGTCAGAATACACCAAGCAGGTCAATAACCAGGTGTATAAGTTGATGCGCAATTCATTGCCGGGTCCTTACACTTTTATTTTGGAAGCGAGTAAGAGCATTCCGAAACTCTTTGCAGGCAATAAAAAGACGGTGGGTATCCGTGTTCCCGATCATCCAGTGCCCTTGGCATTGGTAGAACATTTGGGTTGTCCGATCATTACCACTTCAATCCATGATAGCGATGGATTTTTGGGGTATCCTACAGATCCAGAGGAGATCTATAGCGAATGGCATGATAAAGTGGATTTGGTGATCGACGCGGGAGCGGGCGGTTTTGAGCCATCCACTGTTATTGATTGCTCAGCTGGTCAACCTACCTTAGTGCGTGAAGGTAAAGGCAGTTTGGATCTTATCGACTATTGATAGTCCCCGCTTTTTTGATTTGCAGGAGCCAAAATTTCCATCTTTACATCGGAAGTAAGTCGTTGAGCTGAGAGAAGGGCTTGGAAAGATGTGTAATGATATCACCAGCGAGCATCGTTTCGACACTCAATTCGTAGCCAGCCGCATGGCCTGCTTCACCATGCAGAAATACGCCAAGTCGTGCAGCATGAGCGGCATCGTATCCCTGACACAATAGACCTGTGATAATACCTGTGAGAACATCGCCAGCGCCAGCTGTGGCCAGACCACTAAATCCTGAGCTGTTGAAGCTCAGTAGGCCGTCTGGCGATGCGACTGCAGTGTAATGTCCTTTTAGAATGATTACGATTTCATGAGCTATTGATGCTTTCCGCATGGTTTCAATGCGTTCGAAATTGTTGTTGTGAACTCCGAAAAGCCGGTCGAATTCGCCGATGTGTGGTGTAATCACGGCTTGTTTGGGCCATATGCGGTTTTCCGGATGTTGCGCAATGATATTGAGTGCATCTGCGTCAAGGACAACATGTTTAGAGCAATGGCTCAACCAATCTCTTACTGCATTTGCGGTTTCTTGAGCGGTTCCCAGACCCGGACCGATACCAATAGCCTTGTAGTGCTCAGGATCGGGCAACGAGGAAATGTTATTTGGATGCTCATCGAGTGAAATCATTGCTTCACGCAGCTTGATTTGCGCCATCACAAGGCCATGCGAAGGAATATGTATCGTACAAAGGCCTGATCCGCTGCGCATGCATGCTTCAGCACTCAACAAAACGGCGCCCATCTTGCCAAGAGAACCGCCGATGATAAGGCCATGGCCCAGGCTATTTTTATAAGCATGACTTGGGCGAGGGATATAAGCTTCTATCGCTTCCGGCCAGGCGTAATATGAAATATCGCATGATTGATTGGCTTCGAAAGCATCGTCCAGAAGCAGATTGACAATTTGCACACGACCGAGAAATTCGGCGTTTTCGGGAAACATAAAAGCACGTTTGGGACCATGTAGAGCCAAGGTAAGACTTGCTTTTACTATTGGTCCTGATTGCGGAGCCATGGAGTCACTGACCATGCCAGAAGGAACATCTATGCTGATCACCTCACACATTGAAGCGTTGATCTGTTGGATAGCATGCGCTTGAATGCCTTGCACGGACCTGTTGACACCAACTCCAAAAAGACAATCTACAATGATGGTTTCCGGTGAAAAGGGAACGGGGCGCTCGTCGGACAAAAATTGCAAGGGAATGTCCGTGACGATGACTCTGTTCAGGTTGGTGATGAATTCAGGGCTACCTTGTTCAGCGGAGCCCACAACCAAAACGTCTACAACCATTCCAGCTTCCTTCAAAAGGCAGGCAATGGCAAGTCCGTCTCCGCCATTGTTGCCGATGCCACAAACCACCAGGAAATGTCCAAAGTACTCACATTCCAGAATTTCCTGGGTGCACAATTCGGCTGCAAGTTCCATGAGGTCGAGAGAACGTTGGTTTTTGACTTCCACGGTCCTTTTGTCCCATTGTTTTTGGATATCGGAAGTAAATAATTTCATATGATTACCTGATGGTGTAAAAATGCGACATGGATAGATACAAATGGCGGCATTAATTGTTCAATCACCCTGGCCAGGGGAAATATTGTTCCACATTGTCACGTTTGCAAGTTTAGATCAGGTCGGCCTGCACACTTTGGCCTGATTTTATATTCGCTTTTAGGAAAATTAACCCCTATTTGAAATGTTAAAGTACTATTTTATAGTGGTCTTAGGTGTGGTTTCGGGCACACTGGCATCACAGAAGCCCATTGCTTATTACGATGCAACAGTATTGTACAGAGAAGGATTGGAGCTCTTTCATCACGACAAGTTCGTAGCGGCTAAGGAGAAATTCGAGCAATACATTGCAGCCGAAAAAAATCCCAAGCATGCCCTAAGGATCAATGCAGAATACTATAATGGCGTTTGTTCATTGTATCTCCTGCATAAGGACGCGGAATATCAGCTTGAAAAATTTGTTCAAGAGCATCCCGATTCACCTTGGAAAGGCCATGTTTATTATGAATTAGCAACCTTTAATTATAAAAAGAGAAACTACAAGAAGTCGTTGGAGTGGTTTGAGTTTGTGGATCCCAAAACCTTGACAGCAGAAGAAAAGACGGCATTCTACTATAAGCGAGGACATTCGCGTTTAGAAACAGGAGATATGTCAAATGCACGTCAGGACTTGTACGAAGCCAAGCAGGTAGAGGGCGAATACCAATTGGCAGCCATTTATTACTATAGCCATATTGCTTACGAACAGAATGATCTCCAGACGGCTTTGGAGGGGTTTCTCCGCTTGGAAAATGACCCCAACTTCAAGCCGTTGATGCCGTTTTACATCACCCAGATTTACTACAAACAAAAAAAATACGACGAGGTATTATCGTATGGTCCAAAGGCACTTGCTGAAGCCCAGACGAAATCGACGAAGCGAGTTCCGGAAATTGCACGATTGATTGGTGATGCGCATTGTGTGAAGGAGCAATATGCGCAGGCCATACCTTATTTGGAGCAATACCATGCCGATAAAAATGCTTCCGACCTTACACAGGAAGATCATTATCAACTCGGTTATGCTTACCATCGAACAGGCAACTGGCAAAAAGCAATTGAGAGCTACAATCACTGTAACGAAGCGGACAATGAGCTTGGTCAAAAGGCATCTTACAACATTGGTGAATGTTATCTAAAACTCAACCAAAAGGAATATGCTCGTAATGCATTCGGCGAAGCAAGTGAGAAAACGTTTAACCTGGAAGTTCAGGAAGATGCGTTGTTCAACTATGCGAAACTGGCTTTTGAATTGTCCTACAATCCTTTTCATGAGGCTATTACCGCATTTGAGGACTACCTGACCAAATACCCAAATTCAAAAAGACGGGATGAGGCTAACGAGTTTTTGTTGAATGTCTATATGAAAACCCGCAATTATGAGCGTGCATTGGCTAGTTTGGACAAAATTCAGAACAAGGACAATCGCGTTAAGGAGGCGTATCAGGTGGTCGCTTTCAACCGAGGTGTTGAGTTGTTTCAATCAGAGAAATTTGCAGAGGCAGACAAAATGT
>JBDKJN010000490.1:0-13705 GCA_039796595.1 Bacteroidota bacterium | reverse complement strand
AAAGAAAATCCAAGTTATAAATTGAAGATCGCTGGACACACCGACAACGTAGGTGATCCTGCCAAAAACCTGGACTTGTCTGATCGCAGAGCAAAAGCAGTTCAGAAATATTTGATCGATCACGGCGTTGCCGCTAATTCAATCATCTCAGCACAAGGATTTGGAGACAAACAACCTATCGGTGACAATACCACCAAAGAAGGAAAAGCCCAAAACCGTCGCGTGGAGTTTGTTGTAGAGTTCTAATTTTAGAAACATAAAAAAGCGTTGATACCGAATTACAAATGGTATCAACGCTTTTTTTTATATCCAATGCTACGGCAAGCCCGTTTGGCTCATACCGTTTGACATCTATATCATTCCTGCCGAAAAGATCGCATTTCCGTGCTGATGTCCTTGCGCAGGTCCATCAGCTTGATGGCATATTGTTGCCAACGCAATTCTTCATCTGAACCGGGCGAAAAAGTCGGAACATCACGTGGTTCACCTTTTTCATCAACAGCAACGAAAATGACAATACAATGGGTATTGTGCACAAAATCTTCAGAGGAAAGTGCCTTGCTGTATACATCAACTGCTATGTGCATGGAAGTTTTGCCCGTGTGTATGATTCGCGCTCGCAACTCCACCAAATGACCAATAAGGATGGGTTGATAAAACTGGATGCCTCCCACATAGACTGTAACGGCATACCCCCCGCTCCAATTGACCGCGCAAGCATATCCCGCTTGGTCAATCCATTTCATTACAGCGCCACCATGTACTTTGCCACCAAAATTTACATCTCCTGGTTCAGCCAAAAAGCGCAATTGCATTTGTTTGTTCATGCTCTTATCTATGTTCTTATCATCGAATCCGAATGTCGATTATCCTACTTCAACACTCACGCTCTCCACATGGCCTCCCATTGGAGCGTTGATTTTTGTAATGCGTACCCACACACCACGTTGCAATGGAAACTCGCGCAAAATGCGATTGCGCACGCGATGTGCGACGGTCTCAATCAATTTTGATCGAACCGCCATTTCCTCATAAATGATCTCTTTGACCATCACATAGTCAATGGTCTTCTGCAAATCATCGTCATGCGCTGCTGCGGTAAAATCATAATCCACAGCAACATCGACTTGGTACGATCCGCCTACGATCGCTTCCTCCTCCCAACAACCATGAAAGGCATGCACATGCACACCGTTCAATCGAATTTTACTTAGCATAATCTGATGTATTATCGAGTGCCATAAGATCTTCTAATGTGTGGATATCGGGGTTTTCTGCCACAACAAAACCACAATGGGCACTCAAGAAAGTATTGTATAATGCATGTTTACGGACCAATCGAAAAGCTGCGTTCTGAACACCATTTGCATCGGTACTCATCACTTCCCATAATTTATGCGTTTGCATCATCTGCCACGCCTGCTCAATTTGAACAGCTGTTATAGTGGGAGAGTTGGCTTGTGCTACGATGACAATATCGTCACGATCCAAATCGCCAACATTAGGATCTTCGATGGCCTGCCGAATAGCAACAATCTTGGGTGTTTGATCATCGGCCAAATGGGCTGGACGTAACAAAGGAATAGCACCATAGGAACTGCCTACATCCAAAATTTCTTGGTCGTCGCTGCTCACAAAAATCTCGTCAATAAAAACACATTGTTTGCATGCTTCAATGGTATAGGCCATCAGCGGTATCCCCTTCCATGGGTAGATATTCTTTTTGTGTAAACGCTTGCTACCGCCGCGTGCGGGAATCACAACTATTGTTTTCATAAAAGATTCAGTATGTCGTTCACAATGACTTCTGCGCCATTGGTCGCTATGGTGTGCTCTTGCATTTGGCGTTGAATAAAATTGTATTCATGCGCTATAAATGCAGGAAGGTATTTGTCCAGACCTCGTTCAAAAATATCCATGGAAATGAAAGAACCTAGATTCTGCTTCTTTAGCATCAAAATATTTTCACTCATCTCAGGATTCATTGCTTCGCCAATCAACAACATCGGCGTTCGCAATCCAACACACTCGCTGATGGTATTAAAACCAGCCCGGCCAATGACCAAGTCCATGTCCGCTACGTAATCTACCATCAACTCTTCAGCCGGTATGGCGATTACATTGTCCTGTTCTACATACAATTTTTGCGAGACGTAAAACGTAAAATCACTTAACCCCCGAACTGAATGCAATGCCCGTTTGATGGACTCTGCAAGAACACCAGCCCCACTGTCCATGATCAAAACCTTGAATCGTTTGTCTTCGTGGAATTTTTTAGGAGATATGCCCTTGCGCAAGATCAAAGGAACTTCCATTGCCCGACCTTTATGGTATTGCAAAATTTCTTCCGGCGTAAACGGTGGAAAATACAATCGCTTCGCTTGTTCTGCCAGTTTCATGAAATGCCGGACAACATCAGTGTGTAATGGTGGTGGATAGAGCTTGCAAAAAAACCAATCCCAGGTAAAGTGTGCAACACCAAAAGCCGGAACTTTTTTGAAGGCGGCCACTTCAAATGCTTCATATACAAAATCCGAAATCACAAAATCATAATCAAAATCTGTCAACTCCGACTTGATGTAGTCATTCGATGTTTGAAGATAAGTTGAAAACCGATCTGCAATCCCAACAAGATCTGGTGAACCACTGGGCTGTTTGTCCCACAAAATATTGTTGAACTTCTCGATAAAATCTGCATTCGCAATATATCGACGGGCCGTTTCAGCTTGTACTTTGGTTTGAACCGTTACACGTGTCGATGGCAAAGCACGCATCAACTCCTCCACGACCGCACGCTGTCGCACGATGTGTCCAAATCCTTCATCAGAAAGATATACTTTGCAACGTCTATGGATAGTATCGAAAGCCATGGTTTAGCGATGGTAAAGATAAAGTCTCATAGGATTGATACCAAGTTTTGCACTGGTATCTTCAACAAAGAGCATTTCAGCCGTGAAAGTACTTGTACACTATTGCTGCTGACCTTTTATTTACCGCCTTTTCAAGCTCCTCCAAACTGGCATTTTTAATGGCCTGAACCGTGCCAAAATGCATCAATAATGTTTGTGTGGTATGATTTCCTATGCCTTTGATATCGGTCAATTCCGAACGCAGTGCGTCTTTACTGCGTTTGTTGCGGTGATTGGTAATGCCAAAGCGATGTGCCTCATCCCTCAATTGCTGAATCAACTTCAATGTCTCACTTCGTTTATCCAAATAAATGGGCAAAGAATCGCCGGGGAAATATATTTCCTCCAACTTTTTTGCGATCCCGATAATGGCAATTTTTCCGCGTAACCCCAATTCCTGCAAGCTCTCCAATGCAGCACTCAATTGGCCTTTACCACCGTCTATGATGATCAACTGAGGAAGTGATTGTTGTTCCTCCAACAATCGTTTATACCGACGATAAACGACCTCCTTCATGGTGTCAAAATCGTTCGGACCTTCAACAGTTTTCGGGTTAAAAATGCGATAGTCCGCTTTGCTCGGTCGTGCCTGTTTAAAAACAACACAAGCACTTACAGGATGAGTACCTTGAATATTGGAGTTGTCGAAACATTCAATGTGCACCGGCAACTCCATCAACCTCAAATCTTTTTGAGCTGTTTGTAAAATCCTGTTGGTATGCCGCTCCGGATCAACTAATTCAAGTTGTTTTTGTGCATCCAACATGTACTGCATACTATTCTTCAACGACAAATCAATGAGTTTGCGTTTGTCGCCGCGTTGTGGCAAATGCACATCAATTCCCTTGATGTCCATTTCAATCAGATGAGAAACTAAAATGGTATCGCTCGTGCTGTGAAATTTTTCGCGTATCTGTAGCATTGCAAACAAGAGCATCTCTTCTTCGCTCTCCTCCATTTTCTTTTTGATTTCTGTGCTATAGCTCTGTACAATTACTCCATTGTTCACCTTCAGGTAATTGATATAACCAGCATTCGCATCACTCACTAATGAAAACACATCGGTGTTGTGGATGTCGGCAGTAACAATTGTACTGCGCGCTTGAAACTGCTCCAACGTATCAATGCGCGTTTTGAAGGCCTGGGCTTCTTCAAATGCATAACGAGCAGCACAATCGTTCATTACTCGTTTGTATCCGCGTATCAAATCATTGTAATTGCCCTTAAGAATCTCGCGAATGCCTTGTATACTCTGTTCATATGATTCATTCGTCTGATGCCCAGCACATGGGCCTAGGCAGTTCCCCAAATGATACTCCAAACAAACTTTAAATTTGCCCGCGTCAATATTCTTCTCTGTCAACGGTAAGGAACATGTCCGAATCGGATAAAGCTTTTTGATTAAATCCAATACCGCGTGCATCATTCGAGCGGATGCATACGGCCCATAATACTCGCTTTTTTCATGCTCACGCTGTCGCGTTGCAAACACGCGCGGAAATGGTTCCTTCACTATTACTATGCTGGGATACGTTTTATCGTCTTTCAGATTGATGTTGTATCTCGGCTTGTATTTTTTGATCAGCGAATTTTCCAACAACAATGCATCCCACTCAGTCTCTACAACAATTGTTTTGATATCTACAATCTTGCGAACCAAAATGCGCGTTTTGCCGCTTTCATAGGCATTCGTGTTGAAGTAACTCGTTACTCGGTTCTTGAGGCTCTTGGCTTTACCGATATAAATGATTTCGCCTTGCTCATCAAAATATTGATACACACCCGGTTTATGATCCAGCGTTTTTAGAATTTGATCGATATGTGCGGAGCGTTCCTTCAATGCACCAAATTTACATCCGGATTTATGTTTCACCTAGTGTCTGATAACTGCAGCAAATGAAAAAAAAGAGGCCTTCTTGTATCTCCAATATTTTCATAGCTACTCATTCCTTCGCATCCTATTCCAATGCGGTACAACATGAATGACGGGCGCTTTCTCTAAATTTAATCTGAAGGCATGCCCGCGCTTCATCTATTAAACAGCCAAAAGGCCCATACCATTAGCGTGTATCAACATTTCGAACAGCATTCCTCACACGGAGTTCTGGATATTCGGCATAAATTGAAAGCTCATAAATTTAATGTTCATTACGTCAAAAGCACCTATTTTTGATTTCAATACTACGGTCACAATGAATCGCTTTCTGACATCTTTATATTTCCTGCTTTGCCTATCCGGTGGCATTTTTTCTCAGGCCCAATCACCCATTGCTTTGCCTCCCTTTCCAGATGGTGAACGAATGCATCCTATTCAGCAGAGTACCATAAATGGAACCAAGACGAATGGTTTCTGGCACTTCCCTTCAGCCTATTCCGTTCAGATGTACGAAAAAACGGAATGGAGCCTCATTCTAGGGGATAAAGTCATGAAAGCCATTGAAGACTTTTTCAAAAGAAATGGTGCCGGAAAAAACGGACTCAACCCCTTCAATCCTGAAGACATTGACGTGTGGGCTGAAATATGGGCGCCCAATGCTACTATCAGTCGTCGCATCAACGGTTTTTTTTATCAGGAAATGGATCGGGTGACGACCGGCGATGTCAACACGTGGAATTGGCGTGAACTTGCGACACCTCAGCCTTTTCGATTCCGCTATGCTCCTCAAACCGCAGGAGTGCATTACGTCAAAATGTTTGCACGCACGAAAAATCAGGGCACATTTGAATCTGAACCCTTCGCTTTTGAAGCCACCGTCAATTCGGCAACAGAAGGTCCTTTGCAGATTACACCCAATCATCGCTACTTTCAGCAAAAAGACAAATCCATCTTTTTTCCGGTTGGTCAAAATTTGTTGACCGCACATTTTTGCACTTGCGAAAATCGCTCTTCCAATGACCCTGCCGGGTGGAAAACCGAGGATTGCGCCACCTGCTATACTGAAGGCGAAAACGATGTTTGCTGCAATCTCAACGGCGAGTGGCGCCAGGAATTTTGGAAATCTCCACACAAGGACTTACGCAAAAGACTTGAACATCCTGCCTCATTCATAAAAATGCTGGATGAAATTACACGCTTGAAAGCAGCAGGTGGCAATGCTTTTCGCACGATTCTCACCCCTATTTCTTACGATTTCGAATTTGAGAAACTCAACAACTATCAAGATCGTCAATGCATGGCTTGGGAATTCGACAAGTTATTGGACAAGGTAGACGAGTTGGATCTACGTGTTGAGTTATGCATGTTGTTGCATACCCAATTCACGCATGGATTTAGTGCATCCTGGGACTGGACCGATTTGGATCAATGGAACGAAGGTTTTGGCGGTTATTGTTATTATACCCAACGGGACAAAACAAATTGTGACGCTGAACCAGCATCCTTCTTTGCACAGGAAGAAGCCAAAAAATACTATAAATACAAACTGCGTTATTTCTTCGCACGATATGGTTATTCAAGTGAAATTATCCAACTCGAACTCCTAAGCGAAGCCAACAATGTGGGCAATCGTCAAGGCGATCCAAACAATCCAGAAGATTGGTGGGGTTGGCTGGCTAAACAATTGCCCGAAAGTAGAAGTTATAATGCAAATGCCCGTACCCGATTTGACATTGGGCAATGGTCTGAAGAAATGGCGAAATACATCAAAAACGATCTGCAACAAAGTCACATTCTAGCCTCATCCTATACCGGAGCAGCCATGATGAGTGATGCATTTGGCAAGTACCCCAATTGCAACGATCCCCTCTTTGATGTCAGTCAAATGTCACCTTACATCGATGTCATCGCACATAGTTCGTATGACACGGCACTCGATCGCTGGAAAAAATGGGCCGATCACGATGACGCCTTTAATAGCGTATGGTTTCGATATCAATGTCCCGCACCTAATGGGAAAGGTAAAATCAAATACCGTGGATACGCCGATGTGAAAAAACCCGCGCTGCATAGTGAAAATGGGAATGACATTGGAAAAAATCGCGATGATCAATGGTTTGAAAAAGACATGTGGTGCAATCTCTTCAGCGGACACGCCAGTGCGGGAATGGCTTGGGGAATGATGTACCACAACTACAGATGGGAAATGTTTGGGAAGGTCAATACATTTATGCATCAAATTATTCTTCCCATAGCCGATTTGGCCAATGATACAACGTGGTCAGTAGATTGGTCTGAAGGTGGCAATCGATCACCTAATGCCAGGCGGATGGAAATGGTGTATATGAAAAACAATACACCTCGTAAATTTTGTGCTTTCGGTATTCTTATGAATCGAACATGGAACCCGGCTACTACAACTCCACCTGGGCTTGATGCGGATATGAAAAAGTCATTTATTACCAAATGGGAACCCAAATTCAAAGATGGCATTGACGGCATCTCTTTTATGCCATTTATCGAAATACCCTATCGGTATAGCACGGCACCCACCATTGAAAGTATGGGCAAATGCAACAGTTATGTCATCACCTATTATGACCCCTATACACTACAGATTATTCATCGCGCTGATGACGACGTTATTCTGGGTTCGGGCGTACGTCTTAAAAATTTTCCTGCTCTAACCGCTCAACGCCCCTATGTGCTTTTCACCATAGTTCGCAACGGGAATTGCTTTGAAAATTGATTACATACAGGAAAATATGATGAAAAAGAAGGTCTTTAAATTGCTTAATTTCGAAGCATGAATTTTATTACCGGGGCCACAGGTATGTTGGGGACACATCTCATCGCGGAGTTGTTGCAGCGAGGATTACCTGTTGTGGCTGGTTGCAGAAGCCTTGAGAACAACCAAGAAAGTTTGCGCCTCTTAAAATTCAAAGGATTCAGTGAAGAGCAATTAAAATCCATTGACTGGCGAATTTGTGATGTGCTGGATACTGATTCACTACTTGCAGCTTTCGCCGGTTGTAGTACGGTCTATCATACAGCTGCTATTGTATCTTATCATGCTAAAGACAGAGACCTGATGTATACCACCAACGTGCAGGGTACAGCTAATGTGGTGAATGTGGCTCTCGAAATCGGATCAATCCGTTTGGTACATGTGAGCAGCATTGCCTCACTCGGTAAATCCAATCCCGGTCAAGTACTTGATGAAAAAAGCGAATGGGAAAACTCACCGCTGAACACCCATTACGGTATCACAAAACATCTATCGGATTTAGAAGTATGGCGCGGTGTTCAAGAGGGATTGACGGCGGTAATTATCCACCCCGGTTTTATTATTGGTCCTGGATCATTTGAACGCAGCAGCCCTAGTGTTTTCAAAAAAATCAACGAAGGAATGCGTTATTATCCACCTGGAGGCACAGGCTTCATAGGTGCCGCAGACTGTGCGCATCGCATGGTAGAACTGGATCAGCGGCAGGTGGCCAACGAATCGTTTGTGTTTGTTACAAGAAGCGAATCCATGCAATGGTTATTCTCTTCCATTGCTCGCAGCCTGAATAAAGAAATCCCTTCAACTGAAGCGAAACCCTGGATCCTTCAATTGGCAAGGATAGCAGAGTGGATAAAAGAATTGACCACGGGCCAAAAGGCTTTGGTGACCAAAGAGACTGTGAAGAATGCTTCGATAAGCTTTAAATACAATGCACAAAAATTATTGGATGCATTTCCCGGATCTGTAGACAATCTCGATAAAGAAATTGAGCTCGCAGCTGCCTATTTTCGGGCAACAGCTCAAGCCAATTAGGAATCACTAAGTACTATTGATAATTGTTCAGCTGATTTGAAATGCGATTGATCACACTGTCTTCTATCGCCTCCATTACGTCGGGTCGACTCATATAATAATCATAAGCCTTATAATACTTTTCATGGTCTATGCCGTGACGAGCAAAAATCTGTTCATAGTACGTTGACATATAAGGACGCAACGTGTCTGGCTTAGTTACAATTGCAGCATATGAACCTTCAAGAATTCTTACTTCAGTGAGTACGTCAATCATCTGAGGCAACGACAAAGGTGCTTCGGCTTCAGGTGTCCCACAACTCCAACAGTTGAAACAAATCAATATGATACTTATCCTCCGGAACATCGATTTACAAGCGATTAAAATGTAGTCGTTCACCCTTCTTGGAATGATCCAAGGCCCCTTGACTATAGGCCAAAAAGCCATTCACCAATGTATGCTCAATCGTTGATCCAAAAACATGACCCTCGAACGGTGACCATCCACATTTGGATAAAATATTGTCTTTGCTCACTGCATATGGCTTATTCAAATTGACCAAAACCAAATCCGCAAAGTAACCCTCACGTATAAAACCGCGACGATCAATTTGGAAAATGGTAGCTACATTGTGTGATGCCTTTTGTGCAATTAACTCCAATGTAAACACTCCTTGCTTCACCAAATCCAACAAAGCCAAGAGGTTGTGCTGCACCAAAGGCCCTCCACTCGGGGCTTTCAGATACGACTGTGACTTTTCCTCAATTGTATGTGGAGCATGATCGGTTGCTAACACATCTATTCGTCCATCTACAACGGCTTGCCGAATGTTCATTCGGTCATGAGCCGTTTTTACAGCTGGATTCCACTTGATGAAATTGCCCTTTGTGGTATAATCTTCATCAGTAAACCACAAATGATGTGTACACGCTTCCGAGGTAATTTGTTTTTTCTCAAGCGGAATATTGGCATCAAACAAATCCAATTCGATTGCTGTACTTATGTGTAAAACATGAAGCCGCGTACCGAACTTCTTCGCACGTGCAATGGCTTTCGAGGAAGAACTATAACAGGCTTCGGCGCTGCGAATGATGCCGTGTTGAGTCACTGGAACATCTTCGCCATACTGGGCCTTGGCGGCTTCGAGATTGCGTTTAATCATCGGATCATCTTCGCAATGCAATGCGATCAATGTTTTCACTTTTGAAAAAATCTCGTCCAATGCTGATTCCTCATCCACCAACATATCACCTGTACTGCTGCCCAAAAAAATCTTAACGCCACAGACGTTTCGGGGATCCACCTTCAACAACTCTTCTACGTTGCCATTGGTGGTTCCCATAAAAAAACTATAATTAGCCAACGACACTTCCGAAGCGCGCTGGTATTTCTCTTCTAATAATTCAATGGTTGTCGACGGAGGCGACGTATTTGGCATCTCCATATACGATGTTATACCACCCGCAACCGCAGCAGCAGCTTCAGTGGCTATTTCGCCTTTATGCGTCAATCCTGGTTCGCGAAAATGAACTTGATCATCGATAAGCCCAGGAAACACATGTAATCCCGTCGCGTCGATAGCAGGGTAATCGGCACCCTCGCTCAAAGCCCCTTGAGCTGCTATTTGGGCAATCATACCATCCACAATTAAGATATCCAATGGTGTTATACTGCCTTCATTGACCACTGAACCATTGAGGATGCGATAACTGTTTTTCATTTCCAATCTATTGTTTCTTCAAGTTTTTGCGACTAACCCGTGTAAATCGCATACGTAGCACTCCTATCACAGCTTCATTAAAAATATTCATGCTCATTTTACTGACGCCATGTTCGCGATCAATAAAGGTGATAGGAACCTCTACAATACGAAAACCCAATTGTTTGGTATTGTATTTCATTTCGATTTGAAATGCATATCCAATAAATTCAATGCTATCCAAATCGATGGCCTCCAATACGCGTCGGGTGTAACATACAAATCCTGCCGTGCTATCACGAACACCTAACCAAAGCACTGAATTCACATATATACTCGCGCCAAAACTCATCGCTAAACGGTTGAATGGCCAATTTTTTACTGCGCCACCTTTGACATATCGTGAACCCACGCTCATGTCTCCTCCCTGTTTGACACAACCGTCATACAAACGAATCAGATCATCTGGATTGTGTGAGAAATCACAGTCCATCTCAAAGATATATTCATAACTACGCTCAAGTGCCCATCGAAACCCAGCGATATACGCCGTGCCCAGTCCCAGTTTGCCCGTGCGTTCCATCAGATGCAATGATTCGGCAAATTCACCTTGCAATTGTCGAACGATGTCGCCAGTTCCATCTGGTGAACCATCATCAACGATCAAAATATGGAATGCTTTCGGCAACGACAACACCTTGCGCACCATGCGCTCGATGTTTTCCTTTTCATTGTAAGTGGGTATAATGACTACACTGTCCGACACAATAAACTCAATTTTTAATTTGTGTTTCTTCTGCAGCCAATAGAGCTTCTACACGCTCTACCATATTCTTGCTACCTATAAACAAAGGTGAACGCATATGCAACTCCTTTGGTTGAATATCCATGATGCGTTGACCACCATTGCTCGCTTTTCCACCTGCCTGTTCAACGATGAATGCTAGCGGATTGCATTCATACTGCATACGCAATTTGCCATCCGGGTTTTTAGTAGTTCCCGGATACATGTAAATCCCGCCCTTGATCATATTGCGATGAAAATCCGCAACCAATGATCCAATATAGCGAGCGCTATAGGGTCGATTGGTTTTTTTATCACTTGCCTGACACCAATCAACATACTCCTGAATCGCGCCACTACAGGTTCGAATATTTCCCTCATTGATGGAATAGATAGCGCCGTCCTCGGGGATTTTCATATCTTCATGTGAAAGACAAAACTCACCAATGCTTGGTTCCAATGTAAACCCATTTACGCCATGGCCTGTTGTATAAACCAACATGGTGCTTGAACCATAGATCACATAGCCCGCGGCAACTTGCTCACTCCCTTTCTGCAAAAAATCGTTCACATTTGCCAAATCTCCGACGCTACTCTTTCTTCTAAAAATACTGAATATGGTACCGATGCTTACATTGACATCGATATTGCTTGACCCGTCCAATGGATCAAAAAGAATGACATACTTCGATTTACGAGAAACTTCATTATCAAATGGGTGGTAACGTTCGTTCTCCTCACTCGCAGCTCCACATACCTGTCCGCCCCATCGTACGGCATTGAACAATGCTTTGTCTGCGATAACATCCAATTTCATTTGTTCCTCTCCTTGAACATTGCTCGTGCCCTCTGCGCCCAAGATGTCCTGAAGTCCGGCTTTGTTCACCTGATGATTAATGATTTTGGCCGCAACGCCGATGTCCGCCAACAATCGCGACAAATCCCCTGAGGCATAGGGAAAATCCGCCTGGCGTTCCATGATGAATTCACTCAAGGTGATGATGCTTCTCATGTTCGCAAATGTACACCGACTTGGGTCTAATTTCAAGCTCCCAAAAACCATGACAATTCTTTAATAATCAACGCCCTAAACACATTCCTCAGAAGATCAACATACCTCATCGCTCACTAAATCTTTAATTAAAAGGAATCCGTCATTTAATCCTTATTTGCACGATTAGGCTACATTTGAATGCTCCCCTGAGCGAAATCACCCTTGCTGAACTGCCCAATGGATGACATCGGCATGGTTAGAGCAAATCACTTCATACTGGATAACATGATTATAAGCAACAGGCATGACTTTACCATGAGACAAGGTAGATCTTCCAGAATAATAGCAAATCACAACACACTTCTTTCAAGTGCCCAATTACAGCATTCACTTTCGAATTTATACCGATACCTTCCTGTAGTATTTATTCTCGCCGTCTTGCTCTTTTCAACTCGCATGGCGTTTGGACAAACAAAGCTTGCAACGATTAACGCAATGCCCGACGACACCATAAAGTTTTATGCGCTCTTTGACTATGGTGTAGAACTCGAATTGGATAATCCGGATAGTGCGATAATTGTGTACAACTCGGCACGTGATGTCGCCGAACGTATCCATTATCCAATGGGCTATTGCAAATATGCCAATGCCATCGCTTATCCACTTGAATTATTGGAAAGATATAATGAAAAAGACAGTATCATCTACCGTGCAATAGAGGTCTGCAAACAAAACGGATTTGTGCGTGAGCTTGCCAAAAAATACCATGCACTAGGCGTCAGCGAACAGATGCGTCGTCAATATCAAAAAAGTATCACGTTTTATTTGCAAGGCCTGACTCTTGTCGATCAACTTAAAGATACTACTTTATACACTGCATTTTACAATAACCTAGGCGGCGTGTTCAAAGGGATTGGCAACAACCAAAAAGCTTATGAATACGGTGAAAAAGCGCTTTCCATTCATCGCGCAAGAGGAAAAAAATCGGGGATTGCTTCGGCTCAACTCAATCTGAGTATTCTCGATGTGCGCAATCAAAACTATTCACAGGCCATCATCCGATGCAATGAAGCATTGCAGATTTCCAACGAATTGAACGACATCGAAGGGATGATGATTTCGCGTATCAACTTGGCCGATGTTTATCTAGGTCTGCGCGATGGAGATCAAGCACTCGCCATTCTTCAACCATGCGACAGTCTAGCCGCTCTTTACGGTTCAAAACGCAATCAAATGCTTACCCAACAAGCATTTGCGAGTGTGTTTTATTTTCAAAAAAACTACAAAAAAAGCATTTATCACAACGAAAAAGCGCTGCAATTGGCCATGGACATGCATGAAAAAGAACGCATCAGTACATCGCATAAAATCATGGCTGACAATTATGAGGCAATCAGCGATTTCAACAAAGCTTATTTCCACTATAAACTATTTCATCAATACGCTGACTCGGTTAAAAATGAAGCGCTCCAGAAGAATGTTGAATTGCTCGAAATGCAATACAATTCAGAAAAACAAGAGCGTCAAATACTCGAAAAAAACCTCGAACTTTCCGAAGCAAATAACAAAAGTCAAACGCGAGGTATTTGGTTGATTGTGGTAATTGGTTTGCTTCTACTAGGCCTATCTCTATTCTTCTTCAA
>JBDKJN010000489.1:0-2839 GCA_039796595.1 Bacteroidota bacterium | reverse complement strand
AGACTTGTCGATTGTCTTCCCGAACCTCGTTTGAACTGAGTTGAGGGATCTTTCGCTTTACTCCGAAATCACACTGTGAATGGGCGTAACCCGTTTTACCGGAATAGAAAAATCCCCTGTTGGTTGGTACAACAGGGGATCAGGTAAAGTCTATTTTTTTGGTATTACAATATTATCTAACAACGGTGAGGTGACCCTCTTGTTCGTATTTTATTCCGTCGTAGCCTTCAGCCCGCAGGATATAATAGTATGTTCCGGCAGATTGATCACGGGCATTCCACTCATCGGTAGGCGATTTAAGCTCTCCAACTTGACGTCCCCAACGGTCGAAAATGAGCACTTCCAGATTGCGAATATTTAAGCTAACTACACGGAAGGTGTCGTTATGATTGTCATTATTTGGGGAAATAATATTCGGTACGGTGGTAATCTCGGATACTTCAAAAACAAGGATTGTAACACTGGTGGTTTGGTCACATGATCCATTATAGGATGCCGTCAATGTGGCGTCGTAGCTTCCTTCTTCTGTATATGTATGAAAAATCGATGAGGTCGAACTTGTCACTACAGGATCCGAACCGTCACCAAAGTCCCATGTGTAAGTATTTCCACCAGTGCTGGTATTGATGAATTCAACCTGAAGCGGACTTAAACCTTCGATAACATTCGTAACAAAAGAAACTGCCACGGGAATTTCCGGAATGCTATAGTTTAATGTCGTATTGCAACCATTGGCATCTTCCAAAATCATTGAGCCGCTTCCGGCGCTTTGATTGGAATAGGTTGTGTTTGTAGTTCCAGAATTTGTCCAATAATAGGTGTATGGCGGGTATCCACCATCTGCGTCAATACTAACTGAACCATTGTTCGCATTGCAATTGGCGGCAGTTGTTGTGAATTCGGCACTCAATGGGTCTGGCTGACCGATGACGAAGTTCAAGGTAAGATCACACCCATTTTGATCTGTAACAATTACATTTTGAGGTCCGGCACTTAAGTCGTTGTTGAAATAAATGCCATTGGAGTTTTGTGACCATTGGTAAGTGTAAGGTTCTACTCCTCCCGTAATGGTGGCTGTGGCTGAGCCCGTAGCTGTACCATAGCATAACGCATTTGCTAATTGCGTCGATCCTTGCAATGGTGCAGGATCTACCAATGTAGCTTGTCCAGACACTGAACAGCCATTCACGTCAGTCACGGTATAAGGGTATACGCCATCATTTAAGTCGGTTGCAACAAGTCCATCTGGATTGCTATTCGAACTAATGGCATAAGGTTCGGTGCCTCCCACTATGTTAAAAATAATTTGACCAGTTGGTGTATTGCTGCACAAAGGATTTTGCAAAGTTGTCGATGCCTCAAGTGGGGCAGGATCTTGTAGATCTATCTCGACATATCCAGTGCAACCGTTGGCATCTTCGATTACCAGATTATACATGCCCGCACCCAAATTGCTAATCATTGATGTTGTCGATGCATTCACATCGTCCCATTGGAAGTTGTATTCAGGAGTGCCTCCATCTACTGTAACGGAAATACTACCATTCGTGTCACCATCACATGAAGGAGTAATCACGGTAGTGGATACCAAAAGTTCGAGAACCGGCGAAATGGAAATGGTAACCGTATCAATGCATAGGTTATTATCGGTAACTATCACATCGTAATCACCGCTGGTTAGACCATCCAAGATGTCACCATTGGTTCCATTGTATGGCCAGAAATAAGTATAAGGACCATTGCCTCCAGTGCCAACTACGGACACTATGCCATCTTCAATGCCAGCACAACTTGGTGCATTCACAATGAACTCGGCTCCTATCGGTTCTGGATCGTCGATGAATGAACTTGATTCAAGAGTGCACCCGTTATTGTCAAACACAGTGACGCTGTATTCTCCTTCTGACAGGTCGCTTAGACTATTGCTTAAAACATTTCCTTCCCACAAGAGGCTGAAATTACCAACACCTCCCGAAGGAATGGCTGTTATTATTCCGTCGGAGCCGCCGGGACATGAGATTGGTGTTTGGCTGAAGTTAACTGCAATTGGAGAGGGTTCTGAAATAACCACAATACCAGAGGCGGTACAGCCATCGGCATCGCTAACTTCAACGCTGTACAACCCCGGAGTCAAATTTTCAATAACTGATGTGGTTTGCGCTAAATCATCTGACCATAAGTACGTGAAACCAGGGAAGTCACTCGTGGCTGTAACTTCGGCAATACCATTATTAGCCCCATTGCAATCGATATCAGTATCCGACATTGTAATGTCCAACGTCGAATTCACCGGTACTATAAAAGAGCCGTTGTACGTGCAGCCATTGCTTTCGTCTAAAACCGATACGTTATAAGTTCCGTCGTCAAGGTTGCTGAGAAGATTACTATCTATGTCAAAGCCTTCCCAGGTATAGGTAAAAGGCCCAGGACTGTTGGAGTTGAATTGCACATCGATGCTACCTACCTGATTAGAGCAATTGGTAGGCACTACAATGGACGGAGAAAAATTGACACTACTACCAACGGTTACAATAACATCGTCGGTATGAACGGTACCGTCACAAAGTGTCACAGTAGCCACATATGTAGTGGTTTGGCTGGGCGAAACGGTGATGTTGCTTGTATTGCCTATGGGATTTCCTGCAGCAGTCCAATTCACTCCACTTGGAGTGTACTCCCAACTTTCATTGGTGGCAATCCAGTTCGATGAGTTACGGCCTGGAACTACATAAGCAACAGTTCCTGCAAGATTATGTATTCCTTGTGTGGCATTACCGCCAGCCCAGGTGCATGATGGCTTATTGAAGATGTTGCTTCGAATAAGGTTAGTGGTTTCGAA
>JBDKJN010000488.1:0-10787 GCA_039796595.1 Bacteroidota bacterium | reverse complement strand
TAAAGGCACTATAAAATCCAAGACCGAAATGTCCTATGATTTGAGCGTCCTTGTATTTAGACATGAATTCTTCGGCACCGCTAAAGGCGATTTGGTTGATGTATTTTTCCACTTCTTCAGCAGTCATACCGATACCATTGTCGCGGATAGTGATCGTTTTTGCTGCTTCATCCAAAATGACTTCTACCCGAAGACCTGTGCCATCTGACGAAATTTCACCTGCAACTGACAGGGTTTTTACTTTTTGGCAGGCATCAACGGCGTTAGAAACCAATTCGCGAAGGAAAATTTCATGATCGCTGTACAAAAATTTCTTGATGATCGGAAAGATATTCTCCGTTTGGACGTGGATTGTACCTTGAGTTTGCATATCTAAAATGGTTAATTCTTATTGTTTCAGTCGCCCAAAGGTCAATTGATATGCCAACCGTCATTTTTGGTTCATTTTGTCAGTCCTGCTATTCACATTCTGCTGTCGACTTGTAAACGATACCCTGTAAAACCAATCGGGGTTTTTCATACATTGCCCTTCTAATTTAAGAAAATATGTCTTTTCCTACAGATCTCGAAATTGCTCAGGCATGTCAATTGAAACATGTCAATGATATTGCGGCAAAACTGAATATTGCCACTGACGATCTGGAGCATTATGGCAAGTACAAAGCCAAGCTCCCGCTTCAACTTATCGACGAAAACAAGGCGCGTCAATCCAAATTGATTTTGGTATCCGCAATCACACCAACACCGGCTGGTGAAGGTAAAACCACCACTTCCATTGGTCTGACAGAGGGCCTCAATAAAATTGGCAAAAAGGCCGCAGTGGTGTTACGTGAACCTTCTTTAGGACCGGTATTCGGTATCAAAGGTGGCGCAGCTGGTGGTGGTTATGCTCAAGTGGTACCTATGGAGGATATCAATTTACATTTCACAGGTGACTTCAACGCTATTGAAAAGGCCAACAATTTGCTGGCTGCTTTGATTGATAATAATATTCAAAATAAACAGAACAACTTAGGTCTTGATCCACGCCAAATCTATTGGAAAAGGGTAATGGACATGAATGACCGCAGTCTTCGCAATATCACTATCGGTCTGGGCGGCACCGCAAATGGTATTCCGCGTCAGGATGGTTTCAATATTACACCTGCAAGTGAAGTCATGGCGATCTTATGTATGAGCCGTGATCGCGAAGATTTGAAACGCAAGTTGGGAAACATCTTTGTAGGGTTCACCTTTGATAGAAAACCTATTTACGCCCGTGATTTAAAAGCAGAAGGTGCTATGGCCTTGTTGTTAAAGGATGCAATTTTGCCCAATTTGGTGCAAACGCTCGAAGGAAATCCTGCGATTATTCATGGTGGTCCTTTTGCCAACATTGCTCAGGGAACCAATACCATTATCGCTACCAAAACTGGATTGTCACTTGCTGATTATGTGGTAACGGAAGCTGGATTCGGCGCGGATTTAGGTGCCGAAAAATTCATGGATATCAAATGTGGATATGGTGAATTAGCGCCGGATGCTATTGTGTTAGTGGCAACAATACGCGCTTTGCGTCATCATGGTGGTGCAAAGAAGGAAGAATACAACACGGCCTCCATGGAGCGTGTAACCAAAGGATTCGAAAATCTTGCCAAGCATATTGAGAACTGCAAAAAGTTTGGTTTGAACCCAACGGTGGCGATCAATCATTTCCCCACGGATACGCAAGAGGAAATTGACCTTGTGATTGCGCAATGTGCGACACTTGGAGTGCAGGCCGTTGTAGCACGTGGTTTTGCTCAGGGTGGTGAAGGTATGCGTGATCTTGCAACAGCGGTAGTCGGTGAAATCGAGAAGGGACAAAATAAATTCAAACCATTATACAATTGGAAGGATTCGGTCAAGCAAAAGATCGAAACCATTGCAAAAGAAATTTATGGGGCTGATGCGGTGCAATACACCAAGGATGCAGAGGCTGATTTGCGGATCATCGATAAATTGGGTTTAAATGAATTGCCCATTTGTATGGCGAAAACGCAAAAGAGTTTTAGTGATGATGAAAGTAAAATTGGCCGTCCAAAAGGATTTACGGTAACTGTTCGTGAATTTGAATTTGCTGTGGGTGCCGGATTCATCATTCCCATTTTGGGTGACATAATGCGTATGCCTGGTTTGCCGGTAGTTCCAGCCAGCGAAGGCATGGACATCGATAATAGCGGGGTAGTCACTGGTTTGTCATAGTTGAGTCAAATCTTGTTTGAGCGATAGAACACGCACATATCAAGGTCGACGTTGGCAAAATGGATTGACCGAAGGAGTAGAGGATGCTCTCACGATAGAGCATCCTTTAACTATTGCTATCAATGGTGAGGTATTTTCATTGACCATGCAGACGCCCGGTGATGAGGACGATCTGGTGACAGGTCTTTTATTTACTGAAGGCGTGTATAAAGGTCCATACCCCTTGGATATACTCGCACAATCCCGGAATGCGCTAGGTCATACCGATAAGGTCGAACTCACTATTTCTGAAGAATTATTGAGTAGGTCAGCATTGACAAAAAGGAATCTGCTTTCATCTTCTAGTTGTGGAATCTGCGGCACAACGGAAATGCCGAATGTTCAAGGTAAATTGGCTTTTGTGCCCCAAATCGCGGAGGCCACTATACAATTGGCTATGCGTAAAATGGCCGATGAACAAAATGCATTTCGTACCTCAGGAGGGTGTCATGGAGCGGCAGCATTTAATCCAGTGGGCGAAATGTTGTGTTTAAAGGAAGACATTGGTCGTCATAATGCGGTGGATAAGGTCATCGGTTATTTGGTTGCTAATGATTTGCAGAAGTCCGCGCGTTTGCTGACCGTGAGTGGTCGGGTGAGTTACGAAATCGTTTACAAGTGCTTTGCCGCTGGCATTCCAACTTTGGCTGCTGTTAGTGCACCGTCAAGTCTGGCGGTCGATTATTGCAAAGAACTCGGTATTCAATTGTATGGTTTTTGCCGCGATGATCGCATGACACAATACGCTTAGCAGGGAAGTTTAAAATGTTTTATGGTATTTCATAATGGTGGAAACAAACCTTACTGAAAACGATTGGATATTTTTTGAACCTTATTTGGATGCCAAGGAATTCAACGATGGCACGATTTTTTAGATCATTTAAATCATAAAAAATGAAGTTTATGCGAGTTAAATACATCATTATGGTTCTGGGATTTGTGCTACTCGGTTTGCAAAGCGAGGGTTGGGCACAACGCAGTCAGCGCCGACAACAGCGGTTGCATGACCGCACCGAACGTAAAGAAAGGCAACTTCGCCGAGACGGTAAAGTCGATAAAGAAGAATCTGCCGACATTGACCGTAAAGATGCTCGTTATGAACGAACCAAGCGCAGAGCCTATCGCAATGGTGAAGTGAGTAGTCACGAACATCGTAAAATGAAACGACAAAATCGTCGCTATCGCCGTGAAGTTAAAAATGCCGAGGACTAATTAAAGGGAATACATCGTGTCGCGGTTGTTATGGGCAGTATTACCATTCCCGCCACTCTTCGGTTATATCTTCATCTATTGAATTATAACCTTTCTTATGTCCTGTTAGTATTATGATTTCTGCTATCTGTTCCCTTTCGCCGGTTTCAATGAGTTGTTCACCACATTTCTTATTTAGTTTATTCAATTCCAGAACTGTTGACTTAACAATATTGAGTCCGTCTTGTTTTGATTTAGTCTTCACCATTTTTTCAATATATTCATTGAGAATTTCGACACATTTATCAACGTCTTGTTCTGTGTAATCTGGACCAGCAGTTTCCATGTAACTAATCATCGAAGTTTTTAATGCCTCAACTTTTAATAGTAAATCTTGGTACTCTTTCGGAAGGTTTGGTTTTTCCTTTGAATTTTGCGAGCAAGAAATCGTACTTGAAATCAAAAGAGTCAGGAGAAGTAATACTTTAATTTTCATTTTTCTATTTAAAATAAACGTGGTCTATTTTTGCCTATAACTGTGATGTTAGCGAAAAAAAATAAGGCATGAATTAGGTCTTGCTAGACCATGTCCTCTACTTGTAATCAACATACAAGATCATTTTTAATTTGCTGTTTTCAAGCAGAATTTCAGTACGATCTTCATCGCCTTCTATTTGCCATGGAATAAAAGTAAGTCCATCCATAAAATCATCCAGGCTATTGTTATCGCTCCAATCCAAATCATCACGATCCCACATTTGAACATACTGCTGATCTTCTGTATTCCAGACGATAATAGGTGAGGAGAAGAAAAACTGCAAGGTCTCATTGGCCACGTTATGAAAATACTCTGTAATGGTCGTATCGCCCGTGTGCACCATTAAATAAGGATCGGGCATAGTTGTGGCTCCAAACAACGGATCATCCCAAGATGAACTGCCATCGAACTCTGGAAATTTTGTGACTTTAATTTCGTGAATGCGCATGCGACCCGGAGCATTGGGATTTTTTTCGTCACATGACGTAAGTAAAACAATACTTCCAATTGCAAAAAGAAATGAAATAAGCGCCTGCTGACGTAGCATAGTGAAATAAAATGTTTGTGAGGTAAATATTCATAGAAAGGGATAAGACCATGATTATACCCTGATTGCGCGTTAGAAATCTGCTCCAATGCTGAACTACTTTAATGACACGGACCTCACGTTATCACTTTGGTTAAACTTTCTCTATTTTTATTCTCAAGGCATGCCTATACCTCATCAAAGATAAATATTGCGAGAACCAACTTCATTTTTGCGTTTCAGCATGCCATGACACTTCCTAATTAGACATCTGGGTTAAATTCAAAAGCCCGCCATCCGAAGATAGCGGGCTTTCTACTACGACCAAGAAACTTGGTCTCCACCCTTCTCTTGTGGTGCGAAGTGTCTCTTCTGAGGGTGACAGAGGAGCTTACTGGCGCTGCACCATGAGCTTTTCCTCGTTCAATATGCCATTGAACTCGTAACGCAAAATGTATATGCCTGTTGGCAAGGTTTGTATAAAGCGCAATTCCTGTTGTTGTCCTTGCATGCTATTCAATTCTGTTGTAAAGCGTTGAACAATCTGTCCATTCATGCCAAACAACTCAATGTTTTTTACAATTGTATTTGGTGGTATATTGAAGTGTAAAAGTTCTCCATTGTTTGGATTTGGATAAACCGAAACAATACCGGTCCAACCACTCATATCTTCCACATTATCTACTACCTCAACTGTGAATGAGCAAGGCTCTCCCCATTCCGTAAAGGTGTAGTTACCCATTGCACAGCGCATTTGTACGTCATATGTGTTGCCAAGTTCCAATTGCATAGCAGATTCTATGGCCAAAATTGGGTTAGTTGTAAAAGTTGTCCAATCGTAATTCGGTCCTGTGATATGCCATTGGTAGTTGATTGCGTTTGGAACGATAACCGAATGGATTATATGACCCCATTCTGTTATAATAGTACCGCAGTCTTCTGCAATCAAGCCTGGAAGTATTTCCTCTGTTTGACCAGCGATAGTCATTCCGCATGTTGCTCCAAATGGTCCCCAATCTTCACCCACAAGTGCTTTTACCATCACGGCATAGTACATACCTGATTGGACTCCTGGAATTTGAGAGGTATAAAATGCTGTTCCTAAGGAATATTCGTCACTAACCAATGCACCCGCCGAGTTAACGAATCTCCACAAGTACATGCTCGCTCCATCTACCGGATTACAATAAATGATGTCACTCATAGCAACATCTGTTGCGTTGCAATACTCGTCTGTCAACTGAGTAGGCGCGATGTCCACAACACAGTTATATGGAATTAGAACCTGACCGTTCATTGTACATCCATTGACATCCGTTGCATTCCATATATAGGTGCCAGCAGCCACTTGATCCAAAAGTGTATTGTTTGAGCCATTGCTCCATGAAATGAAGTACCCAGGACTTCCTCCTTCAATGCTCAAAAGCGCGCTACCGTTATTGCCTTCACAAGTTTCTTCTGACAATAGCATCGTACTGGCGATCATCAGTTGAGCAGATTCGATTTCGATTGACTCACTTACCATACAACCATTGGCATCGGTAACAATTAAATTGTAAACCCCACCAGCGAGTCCAGAAATGAACGCGGTCGTTTCGCCATTGGACCATTGATACGAATAAGGAGCAACACCACCTATAGCTGTTGCTGTTGCAGTGCCGTTGTTATTATTAAAACACTGCTCATCTTGTTTGAATATGGCTACACTCAAGACGATTGGTTCTTCTATAATAGTTGAAGCGGTGCCTTGACAACCTTCACTGTCAACTACTGTAACTCCATAGCTTCCAGCAGACAAACCACTGATAGATGAACTTACGGCTCCTGTGTTCCACTCATATGTGTAGACTCCAGTACCACCGTTGCAGAGTGCAGTGGCTGATCCATCTGCTGATCCATTGCAACTTAAATCCATCTTGGTGATCACAACCGATAATCCGGCTTGTGCGGTTATACTGAAAGAAGTCGAAGCTGTGCAATTATTGACGTCGGTAACAGTTGCTGTGTATTCACCTGTACTAAGGTTGCTGGCGGTAGACGCGTTGCCACCTGAACTCCATGAATAAGTATAGGGTGATGTGCCTCCTGTAGGAGCCATTTGTGCTGTTCCAAATTCGCCCCCACAAGCAATGTCAAATTCACTGAGATTGGTTACCAGTTGTGAAGGTTGTGTTACGGTGTACGATTGCAATTTAATGCAGCCATTGGCATCGGTCACTGTTACGTTATACGTGCCTGCCGTCAAATTGGAGATCGAGGCGCCAGTCATCCCATTGCTCCAGGAGAACGTTTTGTTACCCGTACCTCCGGTTGCATTCACAGTGATGCTACCATTTGTGCCACCATTGCATGTTACATTCGTTACAGTGCCTGTCAAGACTATCGCACTTGGGGCTATTACCGTAAAGCTTTGTGTAGCGGTGCAGCCTGCTGCGTCTGTGGCTGTAACGGTATATGTTCCAGCAGGCAAGTTGCTAATAGATCCACCAGTAGCACCATTGCTCCAACTAAAAGTCTTATTTCCGGTACCTCCTGAGGCTGTTACCGCTATAGCGCCGTTTGTAAATGACGGACAAGATATGGGTGTTACAGATCCAGCTATAACTATACTCGACACACTTGTGATCGAAAATGCTGTAGATGCAGTACATCCATTTGCATCTGTTACTGTGGCAGTATATGACCCAGGTTGAAGATTGCTGATAGTGTTGCCCGTAGCACCATTGCTCCAGGTCACTGTGCGTGTCCCTGTGCCACCAGCGGTTGTTACCGTTATGCTTCCCCCTGAACTACAGCCAGGTTGAGTTGCAGTGCCTGATATGGTTACCGCTGAAGGAGCAGTCAATGTGGAGGACGCAGTGGTTGTGCAGCCATTACCATCTGTAACTGTGACAGTATAACTGCCAGGTGCTAAATTGGTAAGGTTGGATGTTGTTGCGTTGTTACTCCAAGAGTAAGTATAAGGACTTGTGCCGCTTACATTACTGAGAATAGCTCCTGTGTTTCCGGTAGAACACAATGGTTGTGTTGTGGACAGAGTGACTGTGCTTCCGGCAAAAATGGTCATGCAATTTGCGCAAGTGTACGTGTTGCTTCCATAAGCATTGGTTGCAGTAAGTGTAACGTCATATGTGCCAGCTGCGGCCCAAATAATATTTTGTGGATTTGCAGAAGTGCTTGTTGACGGTGTTCCTCCCTCAAATGTCCAGAGATAGGATGTTGGACTATTTGTACTTGTGCTGGTGAAATCAACTTGTGCATTGCGACATACGCTATTGTCTTGAATGGTCATTGAAGCTACCGGCGGAGTGCCTACAGGTGTGGTATCCTCCAGGCAGAAAGTATGAATATTGTCTGCACCCCAGTTTCCGGATCCATTGGCGAGCACGGTTCCTGTCGGACTTGTCAATGCGTATGATCCATTCGTGAAGCCTTGTCCATCACCATATTGGTCAAGCATGGTTAGCGTATAACATCCTGCTGAAAGACAAATATTCGTGTTGACTTGTAGTCCTTGTTGATTGTTGACATACGGTCCACCTGTGAGCAAAATCGTTGTGCCTTGCGAAATATTCCAGGTCGTTTCAGATCCAAAGTAATCCAGGGTTACGGTCAAAATTGCTGGCGCTCCAGTGCTTATGCTAAATGTACCATTACTTTGATCGTTCGAAGTGTTTTGATCGGATTGCCCATTTGGATTGTTCGTCCATGCATATAATGTGTGATCACCTGAAGAAGGATTGATACTCCCTAAGGTAACGGTGGTGCTTGCACCAGATGCAAGATTACCTGTCCAGTTGAAAGTAGAGTTAGCGCCTCCATCTACATTGTATAGTATAGCTACAGTTGTAATGGCTGAACTACCGAAATTGGTCAGTGTTACTTGTGGTGAAACTCCGCCCGCACATCCAGTCCCTGTAGGGCTAAGAATTGCGGTAATACCAGCGTCACGTGTAAATACAGGCATACAACCCAATGAAGATAGGAGAGTGGTGCGCTGCGTTTCTAACGTGGTGCGCATCCTCAATTTTTGGCCTTCACTAAACATGTTCTGGCATGTTTCAGGCGTATAGTCCATGTAGTTTTCAACCTGTTGTGTTCCACTGCATGCTGGATTTGTACAAGATGCACTTTGAATGGTTACTGGAGTATCACAAACACGGTCTCCTTGGGTGGAACATGATGATTCTCCGGTACATGAACTGGTGTCATGAAATGTATGGTAAAGGCCAAAAAAGTGCCCCACCTCATGTGTCAAGGTGCGGTTCATATCGGTGTTACTTTTCACATTACCTACTGTTCCAAATGCATTGTGGAGAATTACGATTCCATCCAACGGTGAATTGAATGGGAAATAAGCATATCCTTGAATGCCGTTGCCTGCGTCGTTGTTTTCGATTTCATTAACCACCCAGATGTTCATGTATTGGTCACGTGGCCAGGTTGATAAGGCTTTTACTGCAGCTTCATCCGCTCCGTTACCACCACTTGCCTCAATGCCCATAGTTGAGTAATTGGTGACTGAACTTCCATTCACACGAAGAATACCGTTTGTCGCTGTACCAGTTGGTGTGCGAGCAGCTAAACAAAATTCTATTCCAATATCAGGACCATCTCCGTAACCATTGGTTCCAGCCATATGGCGGAAATCTTCGTTAAGCGCTTCGATGGCGCTGAAAATTTGTTCGTCGGAAATATTGCTACCTGTTCCATAAGGTTCGCCTTCATGTATGATATGTACAACTACAGGAATCGAATAGATGTCATTCGTTCGGTCGGCCTCATTCAATGCAGACATTTGAGCAAGTTTTTGCTCCATGTAAAAGTAACTTCTGCTAAAGCCCTGATTGTGGATCATCAACGAGTCATTGAGATGATCTGAGGCACAATCGTGATTCGTTTGTGCATTGCTTGTTAGGGCAAATAGGGCAGCACATAAAACGAACAATTGTTTGCAGCTTTTCATTGTCTGGAAATAGTATTCATATAGTGTTCAATACCCTCGCTTATACTTGAATGGACTTTTGGGTGTTGCGAATCACTATTTCTATTCGACGAGCTGGAATAAATTTTCGACGAAGGTCTAATTAAGTAATTTGAATCTCGAATTGCATTTTATAAAATACGGTATAGATCAGAGTGATTGGATTGGGAAAGGAACCGAATTCGCACAAAAAAAGGGCGACAATGCCGCCCTTGAATTGAATTATCGTGTGTTTTATTTCGATATGACAATGCGGAATTGTTCCTTTTGATCGGTGATTAACAAATAGGTTCCGGCTGGTAGATGACCAACGGACATATTTTGAACGTTTTGTCCTGATTGAACAATTTGACCTTGTGACGTGTAAAGTCGTACATTCCGCATACCGCTGAATTGTACCCAATCGGTTGTAGGGTTTGGGAAAACTTGCCATCCCGATGATTTCATTTCGAAAACGGAAATCTGCGCTCCATTGTTAGAAGCGTCCGGTGTGGTCTCAACAAAATAAACCCATTCTGCATTACCGTCGGTAAAGCGTCCCAAAGAGGTATCAGCGCCCATGTTTTGCCAGGTGATATAGTCAACAACAGTAAATCCATCGGGTGAGTAAAAACGCAATGATTCCAAATTGTTGTTGAGGCGGAAAGCGGCATGCCTAACTCCCTGTTCGGTATCGTCGTCAGCAAAAAAGAGTAACCATCCGTTTGCCTCAACGGTCACGCTATCGGGAAAATCAACTGGGACACGCCATTTTGTGGGATTCTCAATATTATCGCTGAAGTAATAATTGCCAATATTTACATCAAAATTATTGGGATTATAAATCTCGAACCAGTCCTCAATTTCTCCTACATTGTCTGTGATGTCTGATGTGTTTACCGTCATCACTTCATTGATATATAGCACCGGTGAATTCACAAACACCAATTGATTTGAAACGGTGGGTGTAGGTGCATTGAATATTATGCTGGTTGCGGATCCATCGTTTTGACGACCATAACTCTGATTACTGGTCATGGAAGTGTATGTGTAACTGTCAATGTTGGTAGCGGCGTCTGGACCTGTTAAGGTGATTGTGCCACCGGTTGTGCTAAGGGTAAACGGTGCGTGATTTGTGTCATCGTTTACGTCGTTGTCGCACCAAATGAGCAAGAAACCATTGGCAGGAATGACAGTGCGGTAAGGATTGTCGGTAGGAATTAGCCATTGTAAAGGATCGCCATTCACACCAACATAATAGCCTCCAACATTGACTTGAAAATTATTGGGGTTATAAATTTCAAACC
>JBDKJN010000487.1:0-12978 GCA_039796595.1 Bacteroidota bacterium | reverse complement strand
CGAACCCAATTATCTCAAAGTGTTTTTTCCAAATGAAAGACGCTACCTCATCGGTAGTATGTGGCTTATGCTTGTCACTTCAGGAGTTCTGCTGTTGGTCATCATGCTGTTGTTTAGCTTTTCAATTGGCACGATTTATAAGCAAAAAAAACTAAGCGATATCAAGAACGACTTCATCAATAATATGACCCATGAGTTGAAGACGCCTATAGCCACCATCAGTCTTGCATGCGAAGCGCTAAACGATCCCGACATGCAAAAAAGCGAAACCGGCATGAAGTCCTATTTGAGCATGATCAATGAAGAAAACAAACGGCTGGGCATTCTGGTGGAAAACGTGTTGCGGACTTCTGTTTTCGAAAATGGCGATATGAAATTGCGTCTTCGCTCCCTACACGTACACAGCATCATTGAACAGGCGATACAAAACATAGATATCCAATTCAAAAAACGAAAAGGTCAACTGATTACAAAATTGATGGCGGAAGATCCAACCATCGAAGGGGACGATTTACACATCACAAACGTGATATACAATCTCATTGACAACGCAGTGAAATACACCGAAGGATCACCAGAGGTGTTGATCACAACCCGCAATGATCCTGGTGGAATTAGTATATCATTTCAAGACAACGGCATCGGCATTTCGAAAGAAAACCTAAAAAAAATATTCGATAAACTTTATCGCGTTCCCACTGGAAATATCCACAACGTCAAGGGCTTTGGACTTGGTCTGAGTTATGTCAAAGGTGTTGTAGAAAAGCACGGTGGCCACGTATCAGTACAAAGCGAACTCAAAAAAGGAAGCACATTCACCATTTATTTGCCTTTTAAACATGAAGAAAAAAATTAAAGTCCTACTTTGCGAAGACGATCCAAATCTCGGTACATTGTTGCGGGAATATCTTTCTGCTAAAAATTTTGATTGTGACCTTGCCATTGACGGCCAGGAAGGCTCAAAAATGTATAAGCGTCAGCCTTATGATTTTGTCATTCTCGATGTGATGATGCCGATCAAAGATGGATTCACCTTGGGCAAAGAAATCCGACATGAAGACAAACATATACCGATTCTTTTTCTTACTGCTAAAAGCATGAAAGAAGATACCCTTGAAGGGTTCTCGGTGGGCGGCGATGATTATATGACTAAGCCCTTTAGTATGGAGGAGCTATTGGCCCGCATGAATGCTATCCTTCGCCGTAGCAGTGCTCTTCCCGAAGTTGCTGATCAAGCCATTGAACACGAAATTGGATTGTACCGTTTTGATTATAACAAACAGCGTCTGATGGTCGACAATAAAGAAATCAAATTGACGACCAAAGAAAATGAATTGTTATATCTCCTCTGCCAAAATAAAAATGGCATCATGGAGCGTTCCTATGCTTTGAAAAACATCTGGGGTGATGACAACTATTTCAATGGCCGCTCCATGGATGTTTACATCGCCAAATTGCGCAAACATTTACAGGAAGATTCTACCGTAGAAATTTTAAATATTCACGGAAAAGGATTCAAGCTTATTGTTGGTTAAAAGCATTGTCAACAAAACAATCAATTCCATAAAAGTCATTCATGATTACTTTGCTGATGAACGCGGCAAAGTTTTCATTTGAATCCAATCGACGACAAAGGCAAAAGCCATCGAGAAATAAATATATCCTTTAGGAATTTTGAAATGGCAGCCTTCAGCCAATAAGGCCACGCCTATCATCATCAAAAAGCAAAGGGCCAGGATCTTGAATGATGGATGTTTTTGTATGAAGGCACTGATTGGCCGAGACGCTACTAGCATGATGACCACAGTTACGATAACTGCGGTATACATCACCCTTAAATCGGAAACCATACCGACTGCCGTGATTATGGAGTCTACAGAAAAAACCAAATCCAAAATTATTACCTCAGATAACAATCGCGAAAAGGTTGCATTAGCTCCTGTTTTTGGCACTCCAGAAGCGTTGCTTTCGGTTTTATGATAAATTTCCTTGGTACTTTTATAAACTAGGAAAAGCCCACCTACTATCAATATTAGATCTTTACCACTTAAATCGATCTCGAATAAGTTGAATAAGGGCTTATCTAACTTCAATATCCATGAGATAAAAGCCAACAGTGCCAATCGCATGATCATCGCCAAGCCTATTCCCCAATAACGCAGTCGATCTCGCTCTCCCTCCGGTAACCTATCGGCGAGGATTGAGATGAATATAATATTATCAATTCCTAGAATCACCTCCAGAGCGATCAGGGAAATAAGTGGGACTATTGCGTCTATCATATCTCTTTGTCAGACAATATTATAATAAAAATGTTCAACTTCCAGCTTGCATATTTCTTATCCGATTCAAACCTAACGACACTTGCTTTGGACCGCCCTTTTATGCGTTCGAAATACATTCAATACATTTCAACAGATGAAACTTGCATTTCACTCTCAAGTGATCCAATTCTGTCAATTCTCACCTTCATCTTTGCGCCATCAAAAAACACATTTCATGATCAAGCACATACTCTCCATCGGCGCTGTGCTCCTTTCGATGCTTTCATTTGCACAAGGAACAACATATACTTCCTCTATTCGCGGGACAGTGATCGACAAACAAAGTCAATACCCTTTACCGGGTGCTATTGTTTTGCTCGTTGGATCAGATCCTGCTATCGCCGTAGCAACCGATATCGATGGGCGCTTTCGCCTCTCACAAGTTCCGGTAGGTCGACAAACGGTTCAAGTCACTCTGATTGGTTATGAAATGGGTTCATATCCCAACCTTTTAGTCAACTCAGGAAAAGAATTCGAACTCAACGTACAATTAAGTGAATCCGTCAATACCACTGCTGAGGTGCAGATCATTGCCGAACAAAACAAATCAGAAACCATCAATAAAATGTCGTCGGTGAGCACACGAACGCTGAGCATTGAAGAGGCACAACGCTTCAGTGGTACACTACAAGATGTATCTCGCATGGCGCAAAATTATGCGGGTGTAAGTGGTGCAAGTGATGACCGTAACGATATCATTATTCGCGGTAATTCTCCAACTGGACTTCTTTGGCGATTAGAGGGTATCGATATCCCTAGTCCAAATCACTTCAGCACCTTAGGTACAACGGGGGGGCCAATTTCATTAATCAACACCAATAATCTAAGCAATTCTGATTTTGCAACGAGTGCATTTGCCGCCGAATATGGCAATGCTCTAAGTGGTGTGTTTGATCTTCGTTTAAGAAGTGGAAATCGCGACAACCATGAATTTATGGCCCAAATGGGATTCAATGGTTTTGAGCTTGGAGCCGAAGGTCCTTTGAGCAAAAAAAACGGTTCCACTTATATGGTAAACGGCCGATATAGCTTTCTTGGAATTATGACCTCGATGGGTATTGATTTTGGAACAGGTGCCGCCGTCCCTGAATATCAGGATTTGACCTTTAAGATTGACCTGCCAACGCCCAAGGCAGGGAAATTCAGCATTTTCGGTATTGGTGGAACCAGTTTTATCGATTTCAAAGCTGCAGATGGCGATGGTGAAAGTTTGTATTCCGAAAACAATGAAAACAATCAATTCAAAAGTTCAACCGGGATAGTAGGACTTTCACATGTCTATTTCTTCAATGAAAAAACAAGCGGTCGTTTTGTCCTGGCCGCAACCACAAGCGGAACAGAAGGGTTTATCGACACCTTAGACACATCCAATAATGCAACTCGCTACTTTGGAATTGTTCAACGCCAAAATGAATACAAGGCCAATTATACCATCAACTCCAAAATCAACTCGCGCAATACCGTCAAAGCGGGCTTGCATTTCAATGCATTTGATCTCACCATGGAGGACAGTTTGTTGTATCAAGGCAATTATTACTTCAAAGAACGCGATGTACAGGCCACAACAAATCTCATTCGTGGCTTTGCTCAATGGCAACATCGTCCCAATGAAAAACTGACGCTAAATGCCGGAGTTTTTGGTTTGTTGTTAACACTAAACAATAATGCGGCAGTTGAGCCCCGCATAGGGATGCGTTATGCGATCAATGCGAAACAAAACATCTCCATAGGAGCAGGTTTACACAGCCAAATGCAACCCATAGTGATCTATTTTAATCAAGGACAAGCCTCTGACGGCAGCGTGGTGGCTAACAACCAAAATCTCGACTTTAATAAGGCCATTCATGGCGTTGTTGGTTACGAAAACACTTTGGCTCCGAACTTCAGACTCAAGACAGAGATTTACTATCAATATCTTTATGACATAGCTGTTGATCGCAGTTCTTCTTCCTTTTCGGCCCTGAACTTAGGTGCTGACTTCACCTTCCCAAACAACGCTGATCTCGTAAATAAGGGATCGGGTCTAAACTATGGATTGGAAATTACGTTGGAGAAATTCCTGCAAAAAGGTTTCTATTTTCTTTTCACCTCTTCACTTTTTGAAAGTAAGTACAAAGGCAGCGACGGAATTCTACGCAACACGGCTTTCAACGGAAAATACGTATTCAACTTGTTAGCCGGCAAGGAATGGAAAATTGGAAAAAATACGGCCTTGACGTCGGATTTCAAAGCTACTTATGCTGGTGGAAGATGGTATTCACCAGTCCTTATAGAGGCAAGCAACGCAGCAGGTCGCGAAGTTAGAGATATTGAAAATGCCTACTCCGAACAATTGTCTCCTTATTTCCGAACCGATTTCAAAGTTGGAATTCGTATGAACTACAAAAAATTTGCTCAGGCTTTTTACTTTGATGTACGCAACATTACTAATCATCAAAATGTGTTCAGTGAAAGTTATAGTTCCCGCAGTAAGCAAGTCACTACGCGATACCAAACAGGTTTCTTTCCCATTTTTCTATACCAGGTTTGGTTCTAGATATCTTCACTCAAAAGTGTTTTAACATCAAGCGCTCATAATAACCAGTGAAAGTTTGAAATAAACCACTTGTATATTTGACCGAGAGTCGCAATAACTTGTGGTGCGAACTCAACAATAGCAATGGACAAACTGCTTCGATACAAACATCCACTGATTGGATTCAATGATATTCCGTTTATTATATTCGGAATACCATTGGTAAGTGTCCTGGTTACCATGATTTTTTTTGGTCTTCCCGTAAACTCTGCGGTGGCCTGCTCCGTCAATAACCTGGTTCCTGCTTACATAAGCACCGCTATTTTTTGGATTGGAGATCGGTGGATTACAATTCGTATGCGCAAAATTTTTCCTTTCGCGCATCAAACAATGAAAAGGCTTTGGATCCAAGGCACGCTTATCGTGATCTATACAGCGATAATGGCTTACTTTCTCCAACACAATAAGGATCTTTTTGATCACAGTCATTTGGGCATTCCTCTCCAACATCCCTCCTATATGAAGTCGTTTGTGGCATGTATGTTTGCAACTGTGCCTATAAGCGCCATATATGAAGCGGGTTATTACATTCATCACTGGAAAAAAAGCATCGCCGAAACGGAGCGACTTGCGCACACAAGTACGCGTTCTCAACTTGAAGCGTTGCGAAATCAAGTCAATCCACACTTCCTGTTCAACTCCCTCAACACCTTAGCGAGTATCATTCCTGATCAGCCGGAGAACGCGGTTCAATTCACCCTGAAATTAAGTCATGTGTATCGATCGATTTTAGATATCCGGGACAAGCAAGCAGTAACCGTTGAGGAAGAACTTGCCTTTTTAGAGAACTATATTTATCTCTGTAAAACGCGCTTCGACAAAAGCATCACCTTTGAGATTTCAATATCAGATGAGGCGCGAAAACAATTTCTTGTACCATTGACCTTACAAATGTTGCTTGAGAATGCCATCAAACACAACATCGTTTCACAACGCAAACCCTTACACGTACAAGTGTACAACGAAGGAAACCACTTCATCTGTATGAGAAATAATGTACAAGAGAAGTCAACTGAGGTGGAAGGTACTGGTACCGGCATTCGCAATATCAGAGAACGATACATGCTCACCTTTGGATTACCAGTAGTTATCGAACATAGTGCCGAGGCCTTTATTGCTAAACTTCCCATTATCTCTATTCATGATTATTCAAGCACTCATCATTGAGGATGAACCACCCGCAGCGAATCGTCTGAAAAAAATGATTCAATTGCTTCGACCAAAATGGCACATCCTAGATGCCATTGACTCTATCGAAGATGCCGTGCATTGGTTTGAAAAGAATACTCCTCCACACGTTGTATTCATGGATATACAACTAGCCGATGGTTTGAGTTTTGAAATTTTTCGACAAACACCTATCGAATGCCCTATCATTTTTACGACCGCATTCAACAATCACATGCTAGATGCATTTCAGGTCAATGCCGTGCATTATTTACTGAAACCCATTGAGACAAAGGCATTGGAAGAGGCTCTGGTCAAATTCGAAAAAACACGTATGCCCACTTTTGATCCGATGATCATCTCACAACTGTTGCAACAAACGCAAACAAATGCACTTAAGGAACGCAAACGATTTTTGGTTAAAACCGCAGGGCGATTGAGTTTTGTCCCCGTTGAAGAAATTGGCTATTTTTTTAGTGATGATGGTAACGCCTTTTTAACGACTCGCAGCGGCGAACGCTTCCTAATTGATCAAACTTTAGAAGAAATTGAAAAGGAAATTTCTGAGTCCTCATTCTTTCGAATTAACCGCAAAATGATCCTCCAGATCAATAGTATTCTGCGCATTGAGCCTCACTTCAACAATAGACTTGTCATTGAAACTACGCCCCCATTTGAAGAAGAAATTATCGTCAGCCGACTTCGTGTCAATGAATTCAAAGAATGGCTAAATCAATAAGACCAACCTGCGTAATTTTTTGTTAGCGCTTTTAGAATCGGTAACGAATGCTGAATCCTCCTGTATCGAGCTCCTTGTTCCGTCCATTATACAAGTTAAAAACGGGCTTCCAATCAACGGCAACCTGCACTGGCGCTGATCTGAAAAAATATTCCATTCCTATGATGGCATCAACACCAGCTACGGGTGTAGTTTTTCGGAGATACTCGTAACCGCGTACCTCGCCGTTGTAAGAGTTAACATGACCGCCACCGCCTAAATACCATTTGAAGCCGCGGACGTTAAAAGCCTGCATATGTACCTCATATAAACCGGTAAGACTTATACCCCCCTTGCGTTGCATGGCCATAAATTCAAGGACGTCTCGATCGGTTATAAATCGTTGATACGTCACACCAGCGCCAAAACTAAAACGGGCTCCAACAGCATTTTCCAACATTCCTCGCTGGGCACTCAAACTTGTCGATACCGTAAGAGCAATTACTATTACCGCGACACTGTAAAAATTATTCAAAATCAAGGTGGTATTTTTTGCCGAACTCTATTTGCTCGAACATGAATTTGTCCTGAGCAGCCTTCGCCAATTGATTTATACGTTGTTTTAATACAATGGTTGTGTCAACGATCGAATTCGTTATGCTGTCGCTCGGCATCTTGCTAATTCGCACCAACTCTTTGTATTCGTTATTGGCAAAACTTTCATATTGAACAAACAAATCTGTCGCGGCTACTTTGAGAGAAGGATCCTTCTCAAATGGTCCGATACTGTCAAGAGCCAAAAGCCCGTGATTAACATCTACTTTGAGCGCGGCCATCGCTATGTCCAGTTGTGCCGCTGTCAACGAGTTGTTGCTGAGTGTACTGTCTAAATTACCAATGGCCTTCACTATCCGTTCTTGCAACCCAATGATACTGTCATTGTATTCAGCGGCCAATTGAGATTTACGCACACATGAACAAAGTGCCATCGAAACGATTACACAAATTCCGAATATTCGCATTGCACGAGTTAGCTTCATGTTTAGAGGTCCATTTGTTGACGGGTTAAATCTACATCATCTTTTGATATCTAGCTAAAATCATTCTAACCGGCATCGTTGCCGTCCTCCAGCGCATTCATCGCCTCGACCAATACCGTGTAGTAATCAACGCCAACCATTTTACTCTTTAACCAACAGAAAAATGTGATGGCCTGTATATCCTCCCGCTCCTTTGGCCAAGCCAAGTTGGCCTGCTCAACCGCATCTATGAAGGCCTGATGATGTACGATGTCGGGACGATCAATGATTCGCTTTATGAAATTGAGAAAAAATCCTGCCCGTTGATAGATGGGTTCAGACAAAAAGTGCGAATAGTGCCGTTCCATGGAACGAATCAAATTCAGAGCAATGTCCTCTTTGGCATATTCATACAGGACGATAACCTCAATCATCTGCTTTTTGAACCGCCACTCCAAGCCCATAGTGCGCTCCAGCCAATCATCGGATCGGTCAATCTGCAACAACACCTGATAGGCGGTTTTGTATTGTGCAGACTGAAAATAATAAACGGCCAAATTGAGCTGCATGTTTAATCGTTCTTTCATATTGGACTTCCAGCGCTCATCAGACAGAATCTGCTTGACCAATTCTATCGCCAACTTATTCTCACCTGTAAAACTCGCAACCGCCGCCCTAAGTGCAACCATTTTACCGTAAAAAGCAGATTGTTGAATGGCATTCTTCGGCACTTGTTTTTCCAATTCATCCAGACAATTCGCAGCTTGTTTCAATTTTCGGATTCGATAGTTGGCATGCGCCATCATATACCACAATCCTATGCGATATTGTACTGGTGATTCTTGCAACGCTCCAGTTGAACTTAAATGTGCTACCGTCTTTGCAAGAAAAGGAACGAAGCGGACATAGTCCTTAGCACTAACTGCAGCGCTTCTGGCCATTTCAACAATGCGATACATATAAGCCACATCCCGCATCTCTTGACTACTGAGTCGCATGTGCTCAAAAATGTCACGAATAACGCGCTCAACATCCAGAACCTTTCCACGCAAACGGGCTTCAATCAATTCAAAGCGAATCATCCGATAAGCAGTGTTGAGACGCTGCTCCGCTTCGAAACGCTGGGTATTTGCTTTCCATCGTTCCACAATATCGGTGTCCTGAAGCTCCAAAACATCCAAATGCTCAATCATTGCGTGATACAAAGTATCCAACTCCGAAAATTGCAGTGTGCGTTGAAAATGTTTTTCACCTTTGAGATAATAATGCCGTGCCGCAATAGGTAAACCCCGCTCCATTGCAAAAGAAGCCATTGACAAGTACATTTTGCCCTTACCCTCTTCTTGCTGATCTCCTGTCCACCGCTGATGTACAATAAAATCTTGCAGTTCCGAGGTCAATTGCTTTCGTAAACTGTGATAAGCATTGGTATTATCGGCTTGCCCAACATAGAGTTTTTTGCGAAGTGTCTCCGACGGCATCTTGGGGTCACGCAAGAGAAGAGCAAACAATTGTGCATCTTTGCGCTGTATTGTTGAGCTTCCTAAGTAGTTCTTAAACTCCTTAACTTCACGCGCACTCAACCTTTGTATGATGGATTCAAGTATGTCCATGTCGACAAAATTAAACTACGTTACACAATTTGATGCCAGAAACAAAAAAACACACACTGCTGTTTCCCAATAACTTATGAACAATTTCACCGTGTTTGGTCAAAAATACTCAAAAAATTCCAACTACGTTTTTATTAATTTTCGCCATCTACTAAAATACTGTTAGGCTCACATTTGTACCATGAAAAAAATGATTCAGCATTTCGTTCTTTTTGTGTTGCGCGGCATCGCTAAAGGCATCGGGCACATCCTGTTTGATGTCCATATCAGTGGTAAGGAAAATATCCCTGCCAGTGGTGGCGCACTCGTTGTTGCCAACCATGTTAGTTATCTCGACTTTCTATTGATTCTAATTACACTGCCTCGTCACGCCAGTTTTGTCATGAACGCAGATGTTTTTCATAAGCCCGTTTTGCGTTTTCTTTTTGAGTCCGTTCGTTGCATTCCAATTTCACCAAGAGGAGGGAAAAATAATTTTGAAGACTTCAACAATGAAGTAACACAACGCATTCGAAATGGTGAAATAGTAGTCATATTCGCCGAAGGCACCGTGACTCGCACTGGTCAACTGCTCGAATTTAAAAAGGGGGTTGAACATATCGCTCGATTGATTGAGCAACCGATCATTCCTATTCAACTCTTCAATGCCTCGGGGTCACCATTTACTTTTAAGGCTGGCGTCGCAAAAATGCAAAAAATTCGTTGGAACAATCTGCGCAGACCCGTTTTCGCCAGAGTTGGAACTCCTCTAAAAACTGCAGTTACCGCCTTTGAATTGCGTCAAAAAATCAAAGAATTAGAGGTTGAAAATCTGCAAACCTTTTTGAATGATTCAATGGATTTGCCATCCATGCTTCAAAATGCATTGGAAAAAAACACCATGGGAGGCTGGGCGTTTGGAGACGTTCAAATGAATTACACGCAGTTGAAAAACAAGCTTCGTTCTTACGATCAAACGCTGGGCCCTGTGCTCTCCGATGCTCGATGTGTTGCTCTGTTGGCGCCCAAATCCGTTGAAACCATGTCGATCATGATCTGGCTTATCCTGCGCCGTATCACTATCGTTCCTTTGCCCGATGTATTCAACAATGAAGAGCAGTTGTTCGCCATCAACAAAAGCAAAGCCGAGTGGCTTATTACCACGCGTGATCTCAATTACACACGCATTTCACCCACGGCAGATCAAATCATTTATATTGAAGACTTAAATGCTGCCGAGCAAAAGGGACAACCCGTGCCCGCGATTTATAGTAAGGCTCGCGGCTGGCAACAGTCCGTTTTGAATTTCTTTCGCACGGCACAGCCAAAAAATGAATTGGCCTTTGTACTATTTCATAAAGAAGCACTTCACGCAAGTTCGTGCACCGCTTTGTCTTACCAAAATGTACTGGCAGCCATTCAAGGAATTCGACAGGTATATTTCTTCGAAAAAGCATCGGTGCAACTTTCGGATATACCTCACAGCCACGCGCATGGCCTGGTGATGGAATTATTGTTGCCCCTGCTCCACGACGTATCTCTACATGTTGCTAATACGCGCAGCACTGCTGAAGAATTTATCGCGAATTTGACAGCGCTTAAGCCCTCTCTGGTAATCGCCACGCCTACCCAACTCGATCAACTTGCTCGTTTAGCAATACACCAAAATTTGCCCTACATAACACATGTATTCACTGCGGGATTGCACCCCAATCATGATGCCGTTGCTTCACTTCGTCAAAGGGGAATTGAAGTTTTTGTTTGCGCAGGCCTCAACGAAACTTCTTCCGTATTTGCCATCAATCTCAACGATTACCAAGGCCTTGACATTGTAGGGAAAGGAATGCACCAAGAAAACCAAAACGAAAACAGTATAGGAAAAGCGCTGCCTGGTGTTGCAATTCGAATATCCAATCCATCATCACAAGAATGTGCGCCGGATGAAATTGGAATGTTGTGGATCAAAGGACCCGGCATTGCACATATGCATCACACTTCATCCGAATGTGTTTCCCATTTAGAAAATGGATGGCTCAATACAGGTATTATGGCATCCATGGATCGACAAGGGTTTATCAACATACATACTCATCACTAATAACTCGATAATCACATGAAAAACAATCTTCCTTTTGCTCTGGTTTGGTTCAGAGCATTGCTTGCCATGTTCGTTCTATGCATAAGCATTCCACGTTGTTCATGGGCTCCTACCTTCATTGCTTGTAGCATCCCTCTTGCTGTGCTATCCGATCTCTTCGATGGAATTCTCGCCCGTCGATGGGGCGTTTCCACTCCTTCGCTGCGTCGTCTAGATAGCCAAATCGATCTGTTTTATTGGTCGAGTTTGCTCGTGTCATTTATGCTTTGTGTTCCGGGGGCCAACGCCATCTTTTGGCCATGGATTGGTTTGGCCGTTATCGCTGAAGCTGCACTTTACCTGACTTCGTTTATTCGCTTCGGTAAGGAACCATGCACTCATGCTTTTTTGTCCAAAATCTGGTGTTTGATTCTTGCCAGCTGCTTGTTCCACAGTTTTGTTCAACTCGACACCACCTACATGCATTATGCGCTGATCTTTGGATACATATCTCAATTGGATGTATTGATGATCCTATTGTTCTTACCTGCCTGGCAAAAAGATATACCAAGTAGTTTTCATGCATGGCAAATCCGCAAAGGGCGCACTATCCGAAGACATCCTTTGCTCAATGGATGAGCCTTGACAAAGAAACCACCAATGGATTGGGGCCCGCGATTTGTTACCGATTATACTACAACGTTGACTATTCGTTTTGGAACGACAATGACTTTCTTAGGAGCCTTTCCTTCCAAAAATCGTTGCGTTTGTTCATTCGACAAAACAGCCTGAGTTACTGCCTCCTGATCCAATTGAATTCCCAAGGTCAAAAAGAATTTGGTTTTCCCATTGAATGAAACAGGATATTCAAACTCGTCAGTTTCAAGATAAGCTGGATTCCATTCTGGCCACGACGCATCACAAACACTTGTTTGGTGTCCCATACGTTCCCACAACTCCTCCGCCAAATGTGGTGCATATGGCGAAAGCAACACCACTAAGGGCTCAAGTATAGAACGTTTGTTGCACTGCTGCTCCGTCAACTCATTCACGCCAATCATCAAAGTGCTGACAACTGTATTCCATGAAAAACGATTGAGGTCCTCCGTTACTCGTTTGATGCAATTGTGAAGGGCTTTGAGTTCTTCTCTTGTCGGTGATTCATCAGAAAGTTGAAACACTCCTTCTTTGTTTATGGTCAAACGCTGCAGTTTGCGCAGGAAATTGTGTACGCCATTGATCCCTTTTGTGTCCCAAGGTTTACTTTGTTCCACCGGTCCTAAGAACATCTCATACATACGCAGTGTGTCAGCACCAAATTTTTCGCATAAATCATCCGGGTTAGCAACGTTAAACCAACGCTTTGACATTTTATCAATTGCAAAAGTGCAGGTGTACTTACCGGAGTCATTCAGAATAAACGTGGCATTGGCGTACTCAGGCATCCAATTTTTAAATCCTTCTGTATCCAATACATCGTTATCTACCAATGAAATATCCACGTAC
>JBDKJN010000486.1:0-3288 GCA_039796595.1 Bacteroidota bacterium | reverse complement strand
TGCAGGAATTTATCTATTCCTAGATATGCAAATCCGCAAAATCCGATGATAAACATCAAGGCCCCAAAGGTTCCAAATATGTGCATTGGGCGTTTGCCAAATTTCGAGATGAACATGATGGTCAATAGATCCAAAGGCCCATTGATAAACCGCTCAAGTCCGAATTTGGTATGACCGAATTGTCGAGCACGATGTTCAACCACCTTTTCACCAATTTTTTTATAGCCCTCTCGATGCGCCATTACAGGAATGTACCGATGCATCTCACCATAAATCTCTAAACTTTTTACAACTTCTAAACGGTAAGCCTTTAAGCCACAGTTGAAATCGTGTAAATGAATGCCACTCATTCTGCGTGTCGCCCAATTGTATAGTTTAGTTGGGATGGTTTTGCTGATCGGGTCGTAGCGCTTTTTTTTCCATCCACTCACCAGGTCAAATCCATCTTGCATTATCATTTTGTGCAGCTCCGGTATTTCATCGGGACTATCCTGTAAGTCAGCGTCCATGGTGATGACAACATTCCCATTGGCCGCTTCAAAACCTACATGCAAAGCAGCACTCTTTCCATAATTGCGTTGAAAACGTATGCCTCGCACATTGGAGTCTTTGGCACTTAACTCTTCAATAGACTTCCACGATTGATCTTTTGACCCATCGTCGATAAATATGATTTCATACGACAGTTGATTCGCATTACATACTTTTTGAATCCATGTGTGCAATGATGGCAATGATTCTTCCTCATTAAGCAAGGGAATGACCAACGAAATATCCAGTTGAAGCGCCATTTTTATCGGTCGTTTTTAATTATAGCAGTGGTGATTAATCCAACTACTGTATAAACTATCAGCGCTCCTATGACCATCATTGATCCAATGAATCCCGGTGAACAAAATACTTTAACCATTTCCATGCTCTGTTTGATTATCGCATCAGATTGGCCTTGGTTGCGCATTTCTCTGATCGCGACTTCGATCAACTGATCCGTATAGTCTGGAGCAAATTGAGTAATGAAAATATATATGAAAAGCCCTGTGAGCGAACCAGCGATCAGACCGGTAAGTGCTGAAAGGCCCACTCCTTGACCGAAACGCAATCTATTAAGATTCATTTTGGTTTTGTAATGCCAAACAAACCAGATCACCCCACCGATGGAAAGGATCCAGTTCAATGATTTATAAATGGCACTGTTTTGATCTATTTTAAAGTAATAAGAGGTAATAAATATTAGCAACGAAATCATGCTTAGAATGAAGCCGTATTGAAGGGCTGCTTTACCAATCGGAGCCTGGGGCTGTGCCGACAAATTATCTGGATTCGAGTCAAGTATCATGGTGTCGAAAGTAATGAGGAAAATGAGTTTGAAATGGCCGCTCATCACGAAAAATGAACAGCATAAGGTGAGCGCTAAATTCCTGAATACCAGTTGTACCGAAATTTCGTCTGATTTTCTTTGAATTTATGCTTCATCTATGAGTACTTTTGCCGCCAAAGGGCAAGTCTTTTACGATCAGCTCCTGTCCATTCCTCCAGGGCCGGAAGGCAGCAAAGGCAGACGGTTGAGCGGTGCGATAAGAGTAGCTTGCTCTTTTTTTTCTCTTTTTTAATATTCAAAGTTCCAGGTTACGCTTGGCAGAATAGGGAATAAACTCACCTGGTAGGCTTTAACTTGTAGAGTTCCTTGGGCCAGATCACCTGAGTTTCCAAAGTATAAAAAGTAAGGGTTTCGGCGATTGTAAAGATTGTACACGGAAAAATTCCAGTAATTTTTGAATTTGGCAGCGGGTCGAATTACTTGTCCCGATTCAGGATCTTTTTTGTCGAATTGTGATTTTGGATAAAGTGTGAAGCTAATGTCAGCACGGTGATAAGCCGCCATACGAAAACTGTTTCGTTCACCATAGAGGTCACGAATAGCACCTTCATACAAATAGCGCTGCAGCGGTAATGTGATGGCATTTCCAGTTCCATATACAAAGACAAATCCGATATCCAAACGTCGTGTCAACTTGTAATTTGCTACTACACTAATGTCATGTCTGCGATCCCAACGCGGTGGAAATGGGTCACCATTATCTATCGCATCAAAATAGCGTGTTGTCTTGGCCAGTGTGTAACCAATCCAACCATTCAATTTTCCTGTACGTTTCTTCACAAAGAACTCTATGCCGTAGCTGTTTCCACGGCCAAAAACAAGTAGGTTGTCAATGTTGTCGTTCACGGTTTGTTCAGGTGATGAACCCTCAGCGTATTCCGTTTGATTCTCCATTGTTTTGTAATACATCTCAACACTGCTTTCGAACATGTCTTTTTTAAAGTTGCGGAAATATCCTAGACTTATCTGGTTGCCGATCTGTGGCGGCAAACGGTCGGTACTGGGCAACCAGATATCTGTTGGCAGCGATGTCGGTGATAAACTTGTCAGGTGTATGTATTGATAATTCCTCATAAATCCACCTTTTAGACTGCTCGACTTATTGAGCGAAAATCTAAAATTTAGGCGTGGCTCCAATCCTCCATATTGTTTGATTTTATCTCCTTTCGCATAATGCACCTCGTCAGGTGGTGGGGGAGTGCTGAGTCCTGAATCTTCAATTTTGATATAACGTGTGAATGGTCCTACATGAATAAAGCCGCTATAACGTAATCCTGCATTGATGCGTAATCGCTCGTTGATGTCAAATTCGTCTAGTGCATAGATGGCAAATTCATGACTGTGTAAGTCAACCTTTTCACCCAGGTCAAATTCAGTTTCGCCGCTGCTTGCATAGGCGTTGTTGGGCGTGAATTTATGTTTAGTATACTCTGTGCCCCATTTGATATTGTGCAAGTAATTGGGGTAATAATTCCATTGCATTTTTCCACCGAAATCGCGAATGCCGCTGTTGAGACGGAAAAGAAAATCATCCGATCCGCCTTCAAAAGCAAATTGATAATCTGTAAATGTGATTGTCGTATTGACAAATAGTTTTGGATGCATCACACGATTCCAACGCAATGTTCCTGTGCTGTTACCCCATGGTATGCGCGTCTTAAATCCCGTTTGTTTGCTGTTATAATCAAAAACATCTCGACCAAAGTATCCACTCAAAAATAATTGGTCGCGTGCTCCCAATTTGTAGTTGATTTTGGCATTGAGGTCATAGAAATAGTATCCCGATCCCGAGAAATTACTGTTTTCTTTGATGAAAGGTTTAAGCAGTACGTCTATGTAAGTCCTGCGCGCAGAGATAATGAATGAGCTTGTATCTTTTTTAATCGGGCCTTCTATCGTTAATCGGGAAG
>JBDKJN010000485.1:0-6762 GCA_039796595.1 Bacteroidota bacterium | reverse complement strand
CTGAAGAAGCAGGTGCATTAAGCTATAACATCAAAGGTCAAAACCAAGGTGGTGCCTGGGAAGGTACATTCACCATTGAAGAATCGGTAGATGGCTCTGCGTTTACGCCTCTGTTTACGTTTAGTGGTGCTGCATTACCAACTGCTGCTTTTACTGCCTTTAATCACACACCAAATGCAGCATCGCGCTACTTGCGTTTCTATTTCACCACCAAAGTGAGTGGACACAACGTGGCTTTGGATGAAGTGTCATTGGGCTTGCCAACCGCCTCTTCTGCTCAGGAAATCAATATCACTGATGGAACCAACAGCATTCCAAACAACTTCACTTATGTGATGGGCAACAATGCACAACAAAATTTCATCATCGAAAATTTAGGTTTGGCGAATGACCTCAATGTTACCGCCATTACTTTGGGCGGCGTAAACGCATCTGAATTCACTCTTCTCGGCAGTCCTGTTGTTATCGCCGCCGGCGGTTCAAACGCTATTACGTTGGACTTTAACCCTATCGGTTCAGGCTCTCGTTTTTGCACCATTACTGTAGAAAGTGATGACACCAGTGAAGGCACATATTCATTTGATGTATATGCCATTGCAGGCGACTATGCCACAGAACCTACTGCGGCAGCTCAAACTATTGCTTTTTCAAATGTTAGCTCTTGGGATTATAACGTAACGGTAAATGCCGCTGGTAATGATGCTGAAAAATTCATCGTGTTGCGCAAGCAAGGCAGTGCAGTAACCGAAGCGCCAATGGACGGATACACATACGTTGTGGGTGAAATGATTGGCGATGCTCAGGTGGTTTATGTGGGCGAGCAAGGTACAGCACACAATGCGCGCTATATCGGAGCATCCACTACATACCATTATGCTGCTTTTGCATTCAATGGCCCTCCTGCTTTCGAAAACTATCTTACCTCTTCTCCTACTGTAAATTCAGTTACTACAAATGCACCGGATTTTGCAGGTTACTATGCTGGAGTTGACGTGAACTCAGCGGCATTTGTTGGTCAGTTGACAGCAGCTTTAAACCCAGCTAACTTCTTCCAAATTTTCTATAGCAATTACACAAGCACGTTGATCAACAACTTCTATGTGCAAGATGCAGCAATAGAGGGCGAGTCGCTCAACATGGTTGAATGCCAATACAGCTTGGATCCGCAATATTACCCTGGCGGATTCCAGTGGTGGAATGGACAAACTACAGCCGAGTTAAGCCGCGAACACAGCTATCCACAGAGCTGGATGCCTACCTACTTCGATGCTGGCTTTGATGATTCTGATGAAGTAAGTGACTTGCACAATCTATTCCCTGTGAATCAAGAAGAATGCAATGCGGTTCGCAGCAATTACCCATACGGCGAAGTTGTGAATCCAACGTCGACTTATCTAGAAACAGCTTTGGGCACCAATGCACTCAATCAAACGGTTTATGAACCTCGTGAAGAATTCAAAGGCAATGCAGCACGTGGCATAATGTACCAAGCTGCCAAGCACCACACTTCTAGCTCAGACTTTAGTCTTCCAGAGCAGATTTCAATCATTATTCCTTATGGTCAAAACGAATACTTGCTTAAACAATGGCACTTCAATGATGCCCCAGACAATTTGGAAATAGCCCGCAATGAATACATTGAAACTGAACAGCACAATCGTAACCCATTCATCGATGATCCGACTTATGCTTGTTATGTGCGTTTCCAAAACATGACCAAATGGGCTCCTTTGTGGTCTACCAATGCCAATGTTTTGACCTGTACAGATCAAGGTTTGTCTTACCAGTGGTATATGAATGGTGTTGCCATTGAAGGCGCAACAACATCGACCTACGAAATCACTCAAACCGCTGACTACTCTGTTGAGGTGCAGCAATTCGAACAATGTCCTGTAATCAGCTCGCCGCAGGTTACCGTTAACTACGTAGCAGTTGAAGAATTGCCATATACCGTTAATGGCGTTTCGATCTACCCGAACCCAAGTGCCGGCGACTACATCCTTGAGGCGTATGCTCAAACAAGTCAACAAGCCATACTGCGCACGGTGGACGCTACCGGTCGAGTGGTGACAGAACAAACCATCAACCTCAACGCTGGTCAAAATCGTTTGGCCATTCAAAACAATTTAAGCGCTGGATACTACCAAGTGCAACTTATTGCTGGCGCGGCCATTACTCGTCAAGGTTTGATCATCAAATAATTGCATTCCGAGCCACCAGCAAAGTTCCCGATCGGAATTTGTTTGGTGATTCATAAAAAAAGTCTATATTTGTACCGCTTTCGGTACGATGTTATAGCAGTAAGAGGGGTCGCAAGCCCCTCTTTTTTATGACCATCATCGAAGTATTACGTCATGATTACCAAAGAAATAGTAACCCAACACATCGAAGATCGTATAGCGGGCAGCGATATTTTTATCGTTGAACTCGTTGTTCGACCTGGAAATGTGATCGAAGTGACTTTGGACGCAGACAGTGGTATTACCATCGAGTCATGCACAGAAGTACACCGCTATTTGCTCAAGCAAATGGATCGGGAGGTTGAGGATTATTCTTTGGTAGTGGGCTCGCCCGACCTGACCAAGCCGCTTTTGGTTAAACGCCAATATGTGAAAAACATAGGACGAACCTTGGCCGTGAAGTCAAAGAGCGCCGCTAAATTCGAAGGCGTATTAAAAGGCGTCTCCGATGATGGAATTGTCTTGCACAGCCGGAACAAGGAAGAAGTGCCAGGCAAAAAGGCGAAACAATGGGTAGACCGCGAAACCCCAATTGCATTTGAGGAAATTGAAAGCGCAAAAATTGTTATTCAGTTCAAATAATTACAGATACACCTATAATTCAATCCAATGAAAGGTATCAATTTAATGGATGCGTTCTCCGACTTTAAAGAGTTGAAGAACATCGATAAAGAAACCATGGCGGGTATTCTCGACGAGATTTTCCGCTCTATGATTATCAAACGCTGGGGCGCTGACGATGGATTCGACATCGTTATCAACTCTGAGCGTGGTGACCTTGAGATCATCCGCACTCGTAAGGTAGTTCCCGATGGAGAGCTCGACGATGAAATTGCTGAAATCGAAATCTCGCAAGCTCGCAAAGTTGTAGATGACCTCGAAATTGATGAGGAATTGATTGAGGAAATTAAAATCGAAGACTTTGGTCGCCGCAACATTCTTGCATTGCGTCAAAATCTTCAATCACGCATCACTGATCTTGAAAAGGATCACTTGTATAAGAAATATTGTGAGCGCGTTGGTGAAATCTTAACCGGTGAAGTATATCAGGTTTGGAAAAAAGAAATGCTTGTTTTGGATGATGAAGACAACGAACTCATCTTGCCAAAAGATCAGCAAATCCCTTCAGATTTCTATAAAAAAGGGGATGCTATACGTGCCGTGATCTACAAAGTAGATATGCGCAATAACTCTCCTCAAATCATATTGAGCCGCACAGCTCCTGAATTCCTTGAAAAGCTTTTTGAACAAGAAGTACCTGAGGTTTTCGATGGTCTTATCACCATCAAAAAGATTGTTCGCGAGCCAGGCGAAAGAGCGAAAGTAGCCGTTGAAAGTTACGATGATCGCATTGATCCGGTTGGTGCTTGCGTAGGTGTAAAAGGTTCACGCATTCATGGCATCGTACGTGAATTGCGCAACGAAAACATCGACGTGATACAGCATACTGCCAACGAGCAATTATTGATCACACGTGCGCTGGCGCCTGCTAAAATCAGCAGCATCAATCTTGACAAAGACAATCGCAAAGCAGACGTTTACCTCAAGCCGGATCAAGTGTCCTTGGCTATCGGTAAAGGTGGAAACAATATCAAGTTGGCTTGCAAGCTTGCCGAATACGAAATTGATGTTTACCGCGAAAATGACACCGACATCGATGATGTGGAATTGGAAGAATTCTCTGACGAAATTGATGAGTGGATCATCAAAGAACTCAAGTCAATCGGTTGCGACACTGCTCGTTCCGTATTGGCCATCAGCAAAGAGGATCTTATCAAGCGTACGGACCTTGAAGAAGAAACGGTGGATGAGGTACTCAGCATTCTTCGTTCTGAGTTCGAGTAATTCGTAATACAAAATGAACAGATATGAAAAAGCCCCGAAAATTCGGGGCTTTTTCAATTGTATTGGTGCAGATTTTTATAAACCGTTGCACCGTTTTGTATTCATTTGGCGGAGTGCTTTATTCTTTCTCCCGAAAGAACTTGCTTACTGTTTAGAACCATTGGTAAAAAACCAACCAAATCGACGATTAAACCAAGATTCTAAGTTGTATAAGGCGTTGCTAATCATAACAATAAATCTTTAGGTAAATAATTCAAATTGCTTTTCAATTGGGTGTTGACGTTTCTGATACCGTTTAAATACAAGAACCTTTATCTAAACCCTAACGAAATGTAAACTATTTGTTAAAGCGTTTTGTTGCGTTAACCCTTCATTTTCATCGTAGTTTTTAACAAGTTTTTGCACAACTCTATGGGTTCCAATCCCTTAAACCCACTTGTTCTTTTCAACTCCCAAACCGCCCTATTTTCTATTTCCTGGCCTTTGGGACTGGTATGTTATCAACTCTACACAATGACCGGGCCGAGATCGCACCATTCCTGCAAATTCCATCTCCAAGACCACGCCAGCCAGACGAGACAAACCAAGTCCTGACCGCACCGCTAGTTCGTCCATCGTCAATATCTCGCACCCATCGAAACTCTGCTTAACACACTCCTGATCAGGACTTAGGTCGGTGAATAACTCTAGCTGATGGATCGGTGGCTTTTTGCCCAAAGTCCAATTCATTGCGTCTATAAACTGTTGAGGGCCTGTATATATCTCCGCAACCTGTTTTTGAATAAGATCATTACACCCCCGACTCGATCGATCGTCTATTCGCCCCGGAACTGCAAATACCTCTCGGTTATATCCATGGGCCAGATAAGCGGTAATCATACTTCCACCCTTAACGTCGCTTTCTATCACGACCGTTACATCTGCCAGTCCAGCAATTATCCTGTTGCGCATGGGAAACAACTCTGCACACATGCGTTGACCTGTATGAAACTCGGTCACCAGTCCACCGGTCTCCTCCATTTCCGTGGCTAACTGACGGTGCTCGGGTGGATATAAGGTTTGTAAGCCATGCGCAACACAACCAATGGTTGGCATGTGATTTCTGAGGGCTGCACGGTGTGCAATGGCATCGACTCCAAAGGCCAGACCACTCACAACAGTAGCTCCAATGGAATGTAAACCCTCTATCAATTCTTCACAAACCGCCCTACCATATGCCGTCGCACGCCTTGTGCCCACAATAGCTACAACATACGATGGATTAAATTCGATGCGCCCCCGATAGTATAGCACCAAAGGCGCGTCTTCGCATTCTCTAAGGCGCTTTGGAAAATGACTGTCCTGTAGCCACAAACATTGTCCACCGATTTTATCCAGACGCTCCAGCTCATACTTCGCAGCCTCTAAGGCTCTTGCTCGCTGTTGTACAACCAACTCTGCGCTTTGGGCTCGCATGCCGGGTAACTCCGAAAGGGTTTTGGGCGAAAGGGTGAATACATTTTCGGCATTGCCACAACAGGCCAGTAGCTGTTTCGCTCGCGATGGACCGATTTGATGCATCATAGTGATCCCCACACTATACAGCATGTTTTCATCTAAACTCATAATTCTATTATTTGTGGCCTGAGGCCTTAGTCAGAAGGTTTGATGACTCTGGGGAAAAAGAATCAGTCCTCGCAAATATACATGTGCTTCGATGCGATTGGTAAAAAAACAAAAAACCCCTGAAAAATCAGGGGTTTTCTTTGAGGTCCCGTGCGGATTCGAACCGCAGTAGCAGCTTTTGCAGAGCTGAGCCTAGCCTCTCGGCCACAGGACCTTTTTGCACCGTTGGTTCACAACGGCTCCGTTTTAACGGGGGGCAAATATACAATTGTTTCAATATCTGTCACATTTTGATTAAAAAAAACCATTTTTTCGTTTTTAGTCTAACCGACTTAGTAGGAATCGCCATGAAATTTTGAAATGCCAAAGTGATGAGGGCTCGCACCATTTTTTTAGAAGAGGTCTGTGCATTCGTTCTGTAAGTCCATTGAGAAACGCTCGTCACTACCTTGTTTCAGCCATGGAAGTGATGGCTATAGGCTAAGCATCGTAGAATCACAAATAATGACAACCGCCGTTTCATAAGTTCACGAATTGTTCCTTAAAAGACACTAGCATGCGACTAATTTCGTTTCCATATTCAAATCAAGCCAAAAATGAGCAACAAAGTTTACATCGGAATCATCGCCGCGCTGCTTGCGGTAGTGTGTTTTATGGCCTATTCTCTCAACAAGAAAGACAAAGAAATGCATGAACGAATCATATACATGAATGCAGAAAACGGCAAAATCATAGATGAGCGTGAGGGTATTGAAATGGAGCTTGAGGCCATGAAGTCCAGCTATGATACCATAAACGTTGAGAATAGCGACATGCGCGCTAAAATCGACGCTCAAATCGCTGAGATTTCTGCACTTCAAAAAAGAGTAAAAAACCGCGATTATGATATCACCAAATTGCGTGCGGAAGCAGAAACGCTTCGATCAATCATGAAAAACTACATTCATCAAATCGACTCGCTCAACCAGGCCAATCAACGCCTGACCATCGAGCGTGATAATGAATCAACTCGCGCGAATCAAGCGGAGTCTAACCTGAAAGACACCCAAGGCGAGCTGAATACAACCAAAGA
>JBDKJN010000484.1:0-9612 GCA_039796595.1 Bacteroidota bacterium | reverse complement strand
CCCGTCACTGTAAAATCCATTTTCATGCTGACCTGTGAGTTCTGGTTTTCCCTTATAGACCTTCAATTGTTTGCCTTCCAACATGGTGTAAGCAGCCGGATACAAGGACAATCCTCGCACGTGGTTATGAATTTCACCAACTCCTTGCTCCCAGCGGATAAGGCAATCATCTTTGAAGATTTTTGGTGCATGTGGTAGATTCGGGTCATTGGATAACATCGACTGCTCCACACTCTCAAGTGCACCAGCGGCTATCGAATCGACAGCCTTAGCTAGCGTCTGGGCCCCCATTACCATCATCCTGTCGTGCACTGAACTTGCGTTTTCATCTGGCCCAATGGGCATGGTCTCTCGCAAAAAAACGCGACCGGTGTCGATTTCATGTTGCAATTGAAAAACGGTGACTCCAGTCTCGGTTTCTCCGTTCATGATGGCGCGATTGATCGGTGCTGCGCCTCGGTATTTGGGTAACAGCGAACCGTGTAGGTTAATGGTGCCTAATGGTGGCATATTCCATACCATTTCAGGTAACATGCGAAAGGCCACTACAACAAACAGATCTGCTTCCAACTTCTGAAGTGCTTCGATGAAATCTGGCGATTTTAATTTCTCCGGTTGAAGAATAGATAATCCATGGTGCATTGCGGCTTTTTTGACAGGCGACTCGGCCATTTGTAATCCTCTTCCTGAAGGTTTATCTGCAACCGTTACAACTCCAACCACATTATGGCCTGCCTCAATCAATGCTTCCAAAGAGGGAACGGCAAAATCTGGAGTGCCCATGAATACAATGCGCAATTTTTTCATTGGCGTCAAATTTCGCTATTTCACAAAACTTTTATTCGAAATTCATCAGGAAAATTTAACGAGAGAGAATGCGAATTCAATTGTTGCCTGGAATCATGATAGACGCAAAGGATTGAGGGCATTCGGACTTGAAGAACAAATCTCCAAATCATCGGTGATTGATAGCACTAATTAGTTTTGTTCACCGTTTCGTATGGACTGCATAAAACGGCCCCATGCTGCAGGATCAAGCAGATTACCACCACTTAAGAATTTGGTGTTGTATCGAGCATTATTGACTTCACTTGAGTTTTGATAGGCCATTGTTGCAAAATCATGGAGACCATCGTAGTTGGCGATTTGGCCTTCTTGTCTATTGAATTTGTAGTAACTATCACCAGGTAAATCCAAGGCCAATACTTCTTCTCGCAATTTGTGTTTTGCCGGATGTGGCAAAATGTAGACCGTAGGCAACATGACCGTGTCCTGCTCCATAATCTGCACGATGGAGATATGGTTGTTTATGGTGTCATATGGAATTACAAAATAATTGTGTTTTTGACCAATGCAATCAAAGTGCAAGGTGTCGCCTTGAGCCACTGGTAATGTGAAATAGCCTTTATAATCTGAAAAGGTCCCACGATAATCTGTAGAGCGATAAATGGTTGCAAAGGCTACTGGAACCAGCGAATCAGAAGTTACAACGACACCACTGACTTGCATGATTTTACGAGGTTCTGTCGTCTGGGTGTGTGCGACGTTGCCCAAAAGCAATAACAATAACAATGTCGTAAGGTGACGCATCATGATTGCACAAAGATAAGTAGATGGACGGTCGTTTCTTTTGTATTCTTTCAAAACTTTTAGGCTTTTTTATATGATTTTCAATGATTAGCAAACGATTTTGATTTCCATACAACGGGATTGGCAGCGGCCTGAAAAAAGTGTACCAAATTGAAAAGCTGGATTTTAAAGTTAAGACGGTGCAGCGACTCATTTTACTACAATCCCAACGACACAACTTTTTGAGACGACGGTTTTACCAAGTGAAAGTGCCTTTTCACTCAGTTCTTATTTTTAGTGTGGATGGGCAATTCTAGTTTCGAGCTATAATTTAAAAATATCCAGTCCAATGATCAATCGAATCGTCCTGTTATTAGCTGCCACTCTGCTATGTGTAGATGGCATTGCACAAGAATTAAAAGTGACCAACAAACTCACCGATGTAACGGTGTATAGGAATATGGCCAAAGAAACGCGAGCAGGTGCTATTACGATACCTGCAGGAACAACCGATATCTATTTTCCGGGTGTAACAACCATGATGAACGATATGAGTCTGCAAATCGCCGCTAAAGGCGACGCTGTTCTGTTGGCTGCTGGAGTTCGTATCAACCACAATATGGAAGAATTGTCGAGTGAAAAACAGCGCAATTACAACGCCTATCAAGACTCTATCAAAGAGATCAATCGAAGACTAAATTGGATCCAACAAGAAACCTCTGTTTATGAAGGTGAAATGGGCTTGGTGGAAAATCTATTGCACATTGCAGCGCCTAAGGAAAACTATAAACCAGAGGAGCTAAATCAAATGGCTGAAATCTATCGTTCGCGAATTATGGAGCTCAAAAAGCGTTTGTTTCAACTTCAAAATACGACTGAAAAGTACCGTGAACGCAGCAGCCACTTTCAAAATTTGTGCAATGAAATGGGCAATCGTAAATCATCACCGACCAAAGAAATCGTACTTACTTTTTTCTCTGAAAAGGAATCGTTCATCAATGTAAAAACCACCTACCTCGTGAACGGAGCTACATGGGTACCGCTCTACGATGTAAATGTTGAAAGTATTAGCCAGCCCGTAAACCTGACGTACAAAGCCTCTATCACGCAATCCACGGGCATGGATTGGAAAGATGTAGCGATGTCGGTTTCTACCGCAAACCCCAGTTTCAACAACAATCGCCCAATCATGCAGCCGAAATATATTGATTATGTAGCCTATCGGGTAACTGAAAACTTCTATAGCAATTCGGCTAGCAATATGATGCAGGTGCAAAACGATGTCTTTACTCCTCAGCCTAATTTGCCTCAACCTGCTAATGTTGTGGAGTCTGATTTGATGGTGGAATTTGAATTATCCAACCGCCAAAGCATCCCTGCCGATGGCAAGGCCCATGTATGTAAATTGACCGAGTATAAAGTACCCGCAACTTATCGTTACCATGTGGTTGCTAAACTCGATCCTGCTGCGTTTTTGTTAGCCAGAATCACGGACTATGGCAAATACAATCTTCTCGATGGTAGTGCCAATGTTTTCTTCGGTGATATGTATGTCGGACAAGTGCAACTCAACCCACAAACGACGTCGGATACGCTTTTGCTCTCACTGGGCCGGGATGAAAAGATCGTGGTGAAACGTTGTCGTGTGACCAACACTTCTGGCAAAAAGGTACTAAGCGGTGTGGAGACGGAAGAATTTGTTTATGAGATCAAAGTCAGAAACAACAAGAGTGTGGCCATTGATATCGAAGTATTAGATCAAATCCCATTGACACGTCGCAAAGAGATTATTGTTAAAGTGGATGACGAGGGTGGAGCCAACTACAATAAAGAATACGGTAAACTTCTATGGAACTTCAAATTACCCGCCAACTCGGATAAAGCACTACGTTTTGGATATAAAGTGGAATATCCTGCTGGCAAACAGGTGGCTGAACAATAGTTTATTTGTAGTAGAAAGTACTTCGATTGGTTTGCAAACTGCGCAGATGATGGACACATCTCTGCGCAGTTTTTTTATGCATTAATTGCAAATATTTCTTTAGAGTAAATCCACTGCTTAGTCAGCAAGCAGCTTAGATACCTTGAATTCGCTCGTGAAATGGAATGTGAGCTCTGGATAGTTTTTTTCTTCCATTTCCAACATGAACTTACTTGGCGCAAGAAAAACATCATTGTCTTCTTTGTCCTTCACCATGTTCTGTCCTTTGATGCGCTTGAATTCGGCCAGTTTAGCCTCGTCGGTAGTTGTGATCCAGCAAGCCTTGTAGAAGGTTTTAGCTTCAAACTCACACTTGGCTCCGTATTCGTGTTCAAGTCGGTATTTGATCACCTCGAATTGAAGTTCACCAACGGTACCAACGATCTTACGGGTACCCGGTTCTTGCAAAAACAACTGAGCAACACCTTCTTCGGTCAATTGGCGAATTCCTTTTTCCAATTGTTTTGTTTTCATTGGATCGCGGTTGATCAACTCCTTAAAGATCTCTGGTGAGAAACTCGGAATGCCTTTGAACAACATAGACTCACCTTCGGTCAGTGTATCGCCAATTTTGAAGTTGCCCGTGTCATACAAGCCAATCACATCTCCTGCATATGCTTCGTCAATGGTGCTTTTTGAGCTGGCCAAGAAGGTAACTGGATTCGGGAATTTAAAATCCTTTTCCAATCGCACATGGCGGTAGAACTTGTTGCGCTCAAAGGTGCCACTGCACACGCGTAAAAAGGCGATGCGATCACGGTGTCGTGGGTCGATGTTCGCATGAATCTTAAACACGAAGCCACTGAATTTTTTTTCATCGGGCTCTACAACACGCAAATTGGTCTCGCGATGTTGCGGCACTGGAGCGACTTCCAAAAACTTATCGAGCAATTCCTTTACCCCAAAATTGTTCATCGCACTACCAAAAAACACAGGCGCTAAGCGGCCAGCGCGATATTCTTCGATGCTGAAAGGGTCATATACATTTTCAATCAAATCCACATCTTCGCGCAATTGATTGGCATATTCACCTACCAGTTGATCCAGCTGCGGATCGTTGAGGTCTTGGATAGAAACAATCTCATCGTTGATTTTGGTTTTCAAAGACTCAAACAGATTGAGTGTTTTGTCATACAGTTTGTACACACCTTTGAAGCTGTAGCCCTTGCTAATCGGCCAACTCAGGGGCTGAACTTTGATGTTCAATTCAGTTTCCAGTTCATCCAATAAATCAAAGGCATCGCGACCTTCCAAGTCCATCTTGTTGATGAAGACAATTACAGGCGTATCGCGCATACGACAAACCTCCATCAGACGACGTGTTTGTGGCTCGACCCCTTTTGAACTGTCAATAACAAGGATAACGCTGTCGACTGCAGTTAAGGTGCGGTAAGTGTCTTCAGCAAAGTCTTTGTGACCTGGTGTATCCAATAGATTCACCAACATGCCATTGTATTCGAATACCATCACCGATGTGGCCACCGAGATACCTCTTTGGCGCTCGATTTCCATAAAGTCTGAAGCTGCAGTTTTTGTGATTTTGTTGCTCTTTACTGCACCAGCAGTTTGAATGGCACCTCCAAATAACAATAACTTTTCAGTCAAAGTAGTTTTACCCGCGTCGGGATGGGAGATGATCGCAAACGTTTTTCTGCGCTGTATTTCGGTTTGAATGCTCATGGATTGTCAAAAATGCGGGCAAATTTACGCAATCTTCAAGCTTTCAGGTCATTTCAACAATTCGCGCCTCGCAGCTTCATCGAGAGGGGTGAGTTGCAGGGCTTTCGTAACCCCAAAATTGCCCGAAACAAAGGAGGCGTCATCTGCGACTATGGTGATGGGGGAGGGATAGAAAGATATCAACTCGTTAAATTGAATCCGCGAATTAATGCTGTAAATGTATAATGGTGGTGTGGCATTGCTGTTTTCATGACGGATGGTGGTATTACATTGGTCAAGGTCCAAAGCAATGGCTTTGTCCGGTTGATCCAAGATCAGGTCCAATACATTGCGTTGGTCATTATGACTGTTGCGAATGGAGATTTTTCCAGGTTGGTCGCCTTGAAAAATGCTCGTACGTGCTTGCACTTGAATGCCATCCGACACAATGCTTTGGAATGCCGGAGGTACAGATAAATCGAGGTAACGATAGTGATTGGAACCCGTAAAGGTGAGGTACAACGTATCGTTGGAGACATGTTGCTCCAGGACACCATCTTCTAGGATGCCTTCCAACGTTGAGCTCGTCTCTTGTGGCCAACAGCTCACCGTGATTTGCGATTCTCGGTCCCCTTTAAGAACCAAATGACGGTATGCTGTCGGCATTTCCAGACTTCTAATATAATTGAAGTTTTCGTTATATCCATTCTGTTTCCTGGCCGTTTGGGCAAAGGCCAAAAAACAGATCATCAAAAAGAATAAATACCCAAAGAGGAGAAGAATACTTTTTTTCATGTGTAGGATAGGTATTATTGAAGTTGGTATTCTTTGAGTCGCACATATCCCGCATACCACAAGACCACAGCGCTGAAGGCCGCAGGAATCGCGAAAAGGAGTGTTTCTGAACCGTTGATATCACGCCCCATAATGGATGTTACCCAATCCTCTACAAGATCAAACAGTCGGTTCTCAGAAATGTGGAGACTTTCCAAAACCATAAAGATAAAGGTGGAGATGAAGGTGGTCAAAATCACCATCAATAAAACGATTTTGAAGATGAGGTTTTTTGTGAAATGCAGACTGAAGAATTGAAAGAAGGCCGAAAAAAAGCCATGCAAACTAATGTTCGTGACCACAAATACGAAGAGTATATGATTGCGATGCAATTGCAGGATTAACGGTTTTCCATAGAATTCATCCTTAAAGTTCAACGATAATTCATAATAATAATAATCTTTCGGAGTAACTAATAAATGGTGCAATTCAATGCAGATAATTTCGCAAACATAATACGTGAGCATGCCGGCGATGAGCGGAACCACTATGCCCATCAAGGTAGCTAAGAGGTGTTTTTCAAAATGCGTGGCAGGGATGACTAAAAAGCTAATTTGACGTTCAGGTTTATTCATTCTGCCATAAAACCAGGCTGCGGCCAGGGTTGGGCCAATGATCGCGATGAATTCAAACATGGGTATTTGTAGGCCCCAATGAAATGAATCGCCTTCTGCAATGAGGATAGATGTGATGATCAACCATATGGCCAAACTGATGACAAAATAGGAAAAGATGGCTCGCGTTAGACTTCTTCCATTTTCTTTGAAATACACCCGAATAAGTCTGCTAAAGCGTGTCGAATTGAAAGGAAAATTGCTCATATGTTTTCTTTCATAGCTTGTGGTTGTTCGAAAAAGGCAGAGATCAAGGTTTCCAAATGCACTGGACTGGGTCGGCCGGATAGATTGCGACGAATATGGTGGACGACATCACCGTTTTTAAGCTGAAACAAGGATTGGTCATCCTTTTCTAAAGACGAGCTTGAGTAACACTCAAAGGTTTGTTCGATGCGTGCTATACTATCTTGAAACAAGATTTGTCCTTCTTGCAAAATCAAAAGATGATTCATGATTTCATCCAAATCCCGCACTTGATGAGTGCTGATGATAAGAATATCTTTCGAGTGGAAAAACCCATTTACCGCCTCGCGGAATCGCAATTTGCTCGGAATATCCAGCCCATTTGTGGGTTCGTCCATCAGCAGAAGGGGAGCGTTGGATGCCATCGCAATGGCTATCATCGCTTTTTTGCGTTGACCATAACTCATCTGATGCATGAGTTTATCCTCAGGAATGCTGAACAACTTCAACAATTCGTAGAGTTTTTTGTTGTCGAATTGCGGATAAAAAGCCCCTTTTAATTCACCAAAGGCCAAAGCTGTTACGGCAGGTGAATCGATTTCTTCAGGCAAATAATAGATCTTTTCCAGCAAGTCAGGAGAGCGTTTGGAACTGACCTCGTTCATGACTGTGCAACTGCCTTGATTGGGAAAAAGCAATCCATTGATGAGTTTGAGTAATGTGCTTTTTCCCGTGCCGTTGGTGCCGAACAATCCATGTATGCCTGGCTGATCAATCGTTAGGTTAAAGTTGTCGTAAATACTTGTTTTGCCGTATTGAAACGAGAGGTCGCGGATGTGGATCACAGGGAACTGATTTTGTGAGTGAAGGTAACGCAATCATCGGTCGAATTGGTGTGTCAAATTGAAAAAATAGAACCAGCCAACTTAACCGTTTCGATACCTTTCTTAGACCATTTGGTCAAATAATAGAAAAAGCGTTGGATAGCCTTGAATTTATGGGTGATATGCAGAATAGTTTATGGCTAGAAAACGTGTTGACTGAGCGAAGCCGAAGTCAACTCTTGTGCGAGGGAGATGATATAATGATGATCAATGCTGGCTCCGATTAACCTGCTCAGCCAGCACGATGATATGGCTCCGATTAACCTGCTCAGCCAGCACGATGAAATGGCTCCAATTAACCTGCTCAGGCAGCACGATGATATGGCTCCGATTAACCTGCTCAGGCAGCACGATGAAATGGCTCCGATTAACCTGCTCAGGCAGCACGATGATATGGCTCCTATTAACCTGCTCAGCCAGCACGATGATATGGCTCCGATTAACCTGCTCAGCAGTTTACCCTTGTCGACAATTATTCAATAGGTGGTGGGAAGCAATCCTTATCCAATGGAAACTAACATCTCTTAACGTAGATCATCTTTCAGATCCGCAATGCCATTTGGTGACCAACATTGATGTCCATCAACGTAATGTGTCCATGAACCATCGGACATTTGTATTCTAAATTTAAAAAATAATAACAATGAGTCAAAAATGGAATTTCGATGGTGCACACAGCGAACTAAAATTCAAAGTGAAGCACATGATGATCGCTACGGTAACAGGTGGATTTGATCAATTGGAAGTGAATGTGGAGAGCAGCGATGATCAGTTCAGCAGTGGAAGTATTTCACTTAAAGCAGCTACTTCATCAATCAATACAGGTAATACGGATCGCGATAATCACCTAAAATCAGGCGATTTTTTTTGACGCTGAAAATCATCCTTTCATTGTTTTTGAAGCGACGCGTTTTTCATCCAAGGAATTGACTGGTCTATTAACAATCAAAGGTGTTACTAAAGAAATTACTTTGGATGTTGACTTCGGTGGTGTAGGTAAAGATCCATGGGGTAATACAAAAGCTGGTTTTTCTGTGAATGGCAAGATCAACAGAAAAGACTTTGGTCTCGAGTGGAATGTGGCTTTGGAAACCGGTGGAATTTTGGTTGGAGAAGATGTGAAGTTTGAAGCGGAAATTCAACTGGCCAAAGCCTAATTTGTGCTTCTGAAGTTACTTGAAAGTAGCACACATCATCACATAAAAATAAGAAAGGGAATGTCAATTGGCATTCCCTTTTTTCTTACGGTTTGATTGATAGTCCATGTCGAATGAATATCGATTTTAGCCTTCCATGCCGCCTTCACTTTGTCGCGAATTGCGACGTTTGAATAGGGTAGCATCCACTTTACCAAATTTCCATGAGACATTTAATCTCCACAATTGCCAGTCCCTGCGGCGGTAAGTGTCTTGGATAAATAATGACGTTTCTGAATGGGTATAGGTGATACGACTTTTTAGGACGTCCTGAATGCTAATTGTCGCGGTGAAATTTTTATTTTTTCCGAATTCTTTTTTTAAACTCAAATCCAGTCCATAGGTTGGCAGAACATAACCTTGAACAGTATTGGTGCTACCACCAAATCCGCCACCGCCCATGCCACCGTGACCTCCACCACCACCCATGCCGCCACCGCGTTCGCTGCTGCCAATTTCTAAGGCGCGTCTTGAACTGTAGTCAAACATGGCTTGAAAAGTAAATTGATAAGGCAATCGAATGATCGCATTGGTTTTTATCCACCAACTGTCGAATTTATTGGTCAACTCCTGCGAGATGTTTTTACCATCAATTTCACTGTGATAAAGATTGATGTTGGAAGTTAATTCCAACCATTTACTAAACACGTTACGCGACACAACCTCGAGTCCATAAGCCATACTATTGT
>JBDKJN010000483.1:0-4756 GCA_039796595.1 Bacteroidota bacterium | reverse complement strand
TGAAGAGGCTATTAAAGATATCACACGCATCATACATGAGAATGGAGGATTGGTGTATATGGATGGGGCAAACATGAACGCGCAAGTGGGTTTAACGTCACCAGGTAATATTGGTGCTGATGTTTGTCACTTGAATTTACACAAAACATTTGCGATTCCGCACGGTGGTGGTGGTCCTGGTATGGGTCCAATTGGAGTGAACAATAAACTCGTTGATTTTTTACCGGGAAATGCCAACTTCAAAACGGGTGGTGTAAAGGCGATTAATGGAGTTTCTGCTGCTCCGTATGGCAGCGCGCTGATCCTTCTGATCTCGTATGGTTATATCAAGATGTTGGGCTACAAAGGCGTTGAAGATTCTACACGTTATGCCATCTTGAATGCGAATTATATGAAGGCAAAATTGTCTAGTCACTACGACGTGTTGTACACAGGAACGCATGGCCATGTGGCGCATGAAATGATTTTGGATTGTCGCGAATTCAAGAAGTTTGGAATTGAGGTAGAAGATATCGCCAAGCGATTGATGGACTATGGCTTCCACGCACCAACCGTGTCTTTCCCAGTTGCCGGAACATTGATGATTGAACCAACGGAAAGCGAGCCAAAAGTTGAATTGGATCGCTTCTGCGATGCGATGATTGCGATTCGCAAAGAGATTGCGGAGGTAGAAAATGGTCAGGTGGACAAAACCGATAACGTATTGAAGATGGCTCCACACACAGGATTGGAATTGACTTCTGATGTATGGAACCATTCATACTCTCGCGAAAAAGCTGCATATCCAGTGGCTGGATTGCGCGAGAATAAATTCTGGACATACGTTGGACGTGTTGATAATGCCTTTGGAGACCGCAACTTGGTTTGCACGTGTCCACCAATGGAAATGTACGAAGAGCAACCTGCATAAGGTTTGAAGATATCGAATGGAAAAGGGGCGAATAGCCCCTTTTTTATTCCTGATTGCGAGTAGAAGCTGGATCGTCGAAAGGAAGTAAAAAAGTGTATCTTGCGTAAATCGTAATCTATAGCTTATGACTCATCTGGATTTTATGATGCACCAAATCTCCCGTTTGAGAACAGGGTTTGTACTCATCGCGGTGTTTTCGAGTAGTTGGTTGTGTGGTCAAACCAATTCAGAAGGTCGGCAGAGGGCAGAAAAACAATTGAAGCAGGCATTGGAGGATTCTACTTCGCACAATTTGGTTAGGCAAGCAGATTTTTTGATTCTGGACACTGAAGCCAAGGCCATTGCATTTGCCGAGACTGTTCTTTTCACTTCCTACGGCAAGAAAGAAATTTTAAATCAAAAGCCATACGAGATTCACAATATCGACAATTACTGGGTGATTGAAGGAACCCTGAAAGAAGGTTGGAAGGGCGGAACTTTTCTGATAATCGTTCGGGCAAAAGATTGCCAGGTGATTCGAATAACGCATGGGAAATGATGAAGTCAACGAGATTCGTTTATGTTGTAATAGTTTGTTTGTGCTTTGGATTGTGGATGACTGGTCCTGCACAAATATCGAATTGCTGGAGATCTTTAGCCCAGGTTGAATAGAAGTTGTTCTGGCGTTTAATTTAGCAGGGAACAAGAAGCAGGAATAAGAATGAAAAGTGTCCATAATGATTACTCAACGAATTAAAAGAAGGCGAGTCTTTTTTGGTGTATTGGTTGTGCTTATTGCGGTGAGTTGGTTTTCGATATCTTGGTGCGACCAAAAGATACAGGATGTAGCGCAAAACAAACTGTATAGCGATACTAGTTTCGTTCCTCATTGTCATGTGGGATTGCTTCTTGGCACTGCCAAATATTTATCTACCGGTGAGATTAATCTTTACTATAGTCTGCGTATTGAGGCTGCGCATGAGTTGATTCAGGCTTCGAAAATTGACTATTTGATCATCAGTGGCGACAACGGTCAAAGCAATTATAATGAGCCAAGAATGATGAAGGACGATCTAATTGGGCTTGGTGTGGACTCGAACAGAGTATTCCTGGATTACGCAGGTTTTAGAACGTTTGATTCAATGGTAAGGGTAAAAGAAGTATTTGGACAAGATTCGGTGACATTGATTTCGCAACAGTTTCATAACGAAAGAGCGATCTACATTGCTAATCGAATTGGTGTCTATGCCATAGGTTATAATGCAAAAGAAGTTGGCTGGAGGTCGGGAGTCAAAACCAGGTTTCGAGAGAAATTGGCTAGAGTAAAGGTTTTTGTCGATTTCTTAATTGGCACAGAACCAAAGTTTCTTGGGCAACGGGAATACATTCCATGATGCACCTATTTTGGTGCGCAATTGTTCTGTCTTAGAAAAACGCGCGCAATTGCAATCCACCCGCATGAATGGTGGGTATATTTTCTGGTTTGCGGCCGCTGTAATTGAGATTTAACTGTAGGTTTTTTGCGATACGGCGCTGCACGCTGATGGCCCACGTCATGTTGTTGCCGGCGTTCAGACCTTCAAGCATGTCAAAGGCAAGCGAGTTGTTGCTTGGCCCATTGTATGTGATTTTATAATAGTTCACCTCGCATTGCAGTGAGCCTTTTTTAACATCACTCAAAATAGCTTCAAGCCCCAGGCGCTGGATTACTGCTCGCTCAACGCCTTCAGTATTGCGTTTGTCTGCGTATTGTGTTTTGAGATTAATCCTTTTGGTATTGCCCGGTTGCCAGGTGAGTACTGGCTGCACCTGTTGTGTTTCTAATACATAATTTCGACCGTTTAGAAAGTCAGATGCTGCGCGTTTGGTACCTTGTTGCCATTCTGCTTGTATCGTCCAGGTTTTTTTCCAGGTATATCGCGCCGCTGTTTGTAGAAATTGTTCGCTGCGTGTTTCGAATCCGTTGCTCAACAAATTTTTTCCTCCGCTTTCTTGATAGGTACATTCAGCATTGAAAACGGGATTGGACTTGTTAATGAATACCACATGACGCATGAGGCCATTTAACGACAATAAACTGGTGTCTTTTTCATCGTAGGCCAGTGGATTAAAACGGGTATCTCCATCATCAGATGTGTTTTTTCTATCCAATCGTATGGTGGATTGAGCGCTTAATTTTGCCACCCATTTGCGCCACCCAGTTCGTTTTTTAATCAGTCTATCCGGTTGTATGCTCAAGCTTTGATTCACTTGATTGGTGTAGGTTCGGATGTATTCGTTGCTTTGGATGGATGAACGGATATAATTGGCCTCATAGGCGTACAATGCAACTTCAAATTCGTTGAGTTCTTTTATGCCGTTTTGGTTGTAGTCGACCCAAACAAAATTGCCTTGTCCCGGCTGTACTTCGAGATACACGTATTCTTTGCGCTGTTCCAATCCTGATCCGGTTTCATAAAAGGTAGTGCTTTGTAAAAAGCCATTTTTGTAGCGCCAGAAATATTCCAATCGTGTTACTAGTGTGTTTTCTGGCTCTGTACTAATTGCTTCTGTGTTAAGTACACGCAAGCGACGATTGCTAACAAAGAGCGCCAAACGACGGTCTGGATTGGCATTCCAGCGTGCTGTCACACCGTACTGATCTGCAATGGAGGCAAGTCTTAGGGCGCTGTCGTCCAATCTGTTTTCAAAACGATTGCGGTAATAAAGCGTTATGTTTTTTTTCAAGGTATCGGCCGTACCAACACCGGTTTCCCAGTCATAGAATTGATAGGATAATGCACTCAAACTATCGCTCGAATTCAAAAAGAAAAGATTGCGTTCGTGTTCGTCGCGATAATAGAATCGCATTTTGCGCACCGATTTACTGATTTCGCTTTTGTGACGCACAAATCGAGAAGGAGCCGCACCCGCGGTATTCAGCAATGACGCTTGAACCAATGCTTGAAAGCCACGTTTGTTGCGCCATTGAATGTGTGTTTGTCCTTTTATTCCCTCGCCCCAGCCTTGGATGGATAGCCACTCTCCACCAAAACGAAGAATGCCCGATTGCTCTCTACCCCACTGCACTTCGGTTTTGGCCATCTGCAAAGCCCCAAAGGGTTGTACCGCACCAAGATTCCAGTTGCGATTGAACTCAACCTCGCGAAAACGCTCAATGGATGAAAAGTTTTGATGATTGTACTCATAGGCTAAAACGCTTTTTAAAGTTTTGTTGTTTGAGCGACCATCAGTGGAGTCTTTGCGTGTGCGAGTGAATGAATATTGCATTTTGCCCGCCCAGCCTTGGTTATCGGCATTGTCGATGGAAGAAAAAGTATTCAGGTCTTTGTTGCTCCAGGCTCCTTCTGTTTTGATTTGGTGTTGACGGGTGCCATTGGTGATTGCTTTTTCCCTCGTCATTTCATGGCCTGCGGTCAACATTTGATTTTTTTTAGGTGCGGCGAGAAGGGCCACTGGAGCGTAGTTTCCTTGATGTATGGTTTCGCCACCGACGGTTTCAGGATTGACCCATTTGTATTTTTTACCTGTAGCTTCGAAGCCGTCTTCTATATAGTCCCCTTTACCTGCTCCAACATAACTGAATGTAACCCGGAAAAGCGTTGCTGACGAATCGGTAGTGAATACCAGAACATCGGAGTAGCCCAAACTGTCGATAGAAGTATATAGAATTTGACTGTTGGTGAAAGTTGTGTTTTGAATACCGCTTGTAATTGCGGCCAAAGGATCATCGCCTGCTTGTGAGAGCTGTAATTTGTCGCTATCACTGAGATCTTGTTGGAGGGGTTGATTGCGCGCATCGCTTTCACTGTAAATGTTGATATACGTGCGATTGCGCTTATTGCCCCAACTCATGGATGCCTGAAG
>JBDKJN010000482.1:0-4084 GCA_039796595.1 Bacteroidota bacterium | reverse complement strand
TTCGGGATGTAGCTCAGTTGGTAGAGTACACGTCTGGGGGGCGTGTGGTCGCACGTTCAAGTCGTGTCATCCCGACCAACAATAAGCAACCTTCGGGTTGCTTTTTTATTGCGGTTTTGTTGGCACTTGAAAATTCAGGATCAGGCAAAAATAATGTCAAAAAAAAAGACCATCACCGATGGTCTCTTTTCAAATATGGCTTGAGGTTAGTCAATTTCAATGACTTCCTCAGTGGTTGTTTCTTCCTCAATTTTGATGATGCCGTCGCCGTTCAGACTTCCTTTGTAGGCTTCAACATCCAATACAACAAATCCAGCTTGACCTTTTTTATAGAACTCCGAAAAGTTAAAGGTCACCAGTCCAGTGCCATTGGTCACTTGAGTTGTATCAAAACGCAATTCATTGGGGCGTGGCTCATCTTCTGATGGTACAGAGTAAAGACGAACAGTAGCACCTGGAATTGGATCACCCTCTTCGTTTACCACTTTAATTGTCGCGATAGTTTCCTTATCCTTTTTGCATCCGGCCAAAACAAAGCCGAGACTGAGCGCCAAGAATGAGGCAAATAAAATTAAAGTTGAATTCTTTTTCATAGTCAGTGTCAATGCAAAGCTGAGCGTAAGCAATTTCTACAAAGAAAACGCAAAAACTGCAGCGTTGCGAATATATGTCATTTTATTTGCATACTACCATGTTCATAGTTCTTATTCCCAAGCGATGTGATGACACAGCAGTTTGCAATTGTATGTTTTGATTTCTAAATGGTTATCTATCTATTTTCTTTTTCGAACGGGTCGGTGGTGTAGGGGCGAAACCTCTTTCTTTTAAGGCCCTATAGACCTTCTACGGCGTTACGAATAAAAGGGTTAGCTTGGAGCCAATTGACTGTGATTCTGAAAACTTGATCGCTGATCTTTGCAGTTGTCTTTATTGTATTCAATTACATTTGCAACGAGCAAAAATCATTAATTTGTCTTATCTCATGATCAAAAAACACCATTTCCAACTTTATTCAAGACTCTTGATGGGGCTTGTAGGTTGCTTGATAGTATTCTTCACAGCGAGCGCATCAGGCTGCAAGGACAAAAAGGCGGCACAAGCTTCTGCGGAAACACAACAAGAGGTTGCTGTCGCACCAGTGCCCCCAACTCCTCCTGCACCACCTGCCGAAAGTGCCAAGTTGGAGCCACCAGTGCCTTGTGCCACACCGAAAAATGCGAAGGTGAAAATTTCGACCAAATTCGGTGATATGATCGTAAAGCTTTATGATGAAACGCCAGGACACCGCGATAATTTCCTTATGCTCGTAGATAAAGGTTTTTATAATGGATTGCTTTTTCATCGTTGCATCAGAGGATTTATGGCCCAAGGTGGTGATCCCGACAGTAAAGGTGCAGCACCAGGCAGACAACTTGGTGTCGGAGGCCCTGGATACACAATTCCTGCTGAGTTTAACCCAAAGTTGTTTCACAAAAAAGGAGCCCTTTCAGCTGCTCGCATGGGTGATCAAGCCAATCCTACCAAAGCCAGCTCAGGAAGCCAGTTCTACATCGTGCAAGGTCAACCCATCAATGATATGCAAATGCAACAGTATCAGACGTATATCTCACAGCGATTACCTGGATACGCGTTCTCGGAAGAACAAAAAAACACATATAAAACCTTAGGTGGTACACCTCAGTTGGACATGGATTATACCGTATTTGGCGAGGTAATTCAAGGTCTAAACATCATCGATTCCATTAATGCTCAACCGACCATGAAACCTGGTGATCGTCCAAAAACCGACATCATCATGAATATGTCGCGTATACAATAGTCCGTATGGAGCGAAAGGACCAAAAAACAAGTACAAAATAAGAAATTCATTCGTTTGACTAAAGGCCCGAAGGGACGAAAAGGCAATTTTTTGACCGTTCAAGTGGCTTTAACGCATTCACAATATGCTAGATAAGATTAATTCCTTCATAGAAGAGGTCAAGGTTTTCACAGCGCCCGATGCGCAATCATTGGAGCAGTTTCGGATCCGTTTTCTGGGTAGAAAAGGGGTGCTGAACGATTTGTTTGAGGAGTTCAAAACCATTGCAAACGAGCACAAAAAGGGGGTAGGGCAAGAGTTGAATAAACTCAAAGTGGCGGTTCAGGAACGACTGGATGCAGCTAAAGAAAATATGGGAGGTAAAACAACGGAAGCGGCTAAATTGGATTTGTCTCGTCCAAGTGGAGCACTTCAGCCCGGATCACGCCACCCACTGAGCGCAGTGCGTCAGGATATATTAGATATTTTCGGTAGAATTGGTTTTACAATTGCCGATGGCCCTGAAATAGAGGATGATTGGCATGTTTTTACAGGCCTCAATTTTCCACCTGAACATCCAGCACGTGATATGCAGGACACGTTTTTCATTCAGAAGGAGGACCAGGCACAGGGTTGGAAGGAAATGTTGCTGCGCACCCATACGTCAAGTGTTCAGGTACGCCAGATGAACAAACAAAAACCACCGATTCGAATCGTCATGCCTGGCCGCGTTTACCGCAATGAAGCCATTAGTGCCCGTGCACATTGTCAGTTTCACCAAATCGAAGGACTCTACATTGATGAAGGTGTTTCATTTGCCGATATGAAGCAAACCTTGCTTTATTTCACCCAAGCTTTTTTCGGAAAGGCCCAGATTCGCCTGCGCCCAAGTTATTTTCCGTTTACCGAGCCAAGTGCAGAATTGGATGTGTATTGGGGACTGGAGACTGAGGCTGATTACCGCATCACCAAAGGTACCGGTTGGTTGGAAATTCTCGGTTGTGGCATGGTTGACCCTGCAGTTCTCGAAGCCGCTAATATCGATCCGAATAAGTACTCCGGTTTCGCTTTTGGCATGGGTATCGAGCGCATTGCAATGTTGCGTTATCAAGTCGATGACTTGCGCATGTTCTTTGAAAACGATGTGCGTTTTCTTGAGCAATTTCAAACACGGGTTTAGTGCCTGACGTCAAATAGTGTATAATTTACACTAAGTGTGATCTACATGGTTTGTAGAAGGCAAAACGAATGTATATTTGTCACCCGCCGTCTCAATACGGTTTTTTAATTCAGTAACAAAATGGCATCTGAAGTAGCAACAAAAAAGAAAGCAACAACCAAAGCAGCCACTGCTGAAGGTTTGGTATTTGATCAAGCCACATACATCAAGTGGTATAAAGAGATGTTGTTAATGCGCAAATTCGAAGAGAAATGCGGTCAACTGTACATCCAGCAAAAGTTCGGTGGTTTTTGCCATCTGTACATCGGTCAGGAAGCATTGATGTCGGGCATGATGAGTGCAATTCGCCCAGATGATAAGGTCATCACAGCGTATCGCGATCACGCTCATCCTTTGGTGATGGGAACAGATCCTAAATTGGTAATGGCTGAATTGTACGGAAAAGCTACGGGTACCTCAAAAGGTAAAGGTGGATCGATGCACATGTTCGACAAAGAGCGTAACCTCTTTGGTGGACACGGTATCGTTGGTGCTCAAATCCCGATGGGTGCTGGTATCGCCTTCGCTGATAAATACAAAGGCAACGATTGTGTGACATTGACTTTCTTCGGAGACGGTGCTGCACGCCAAGGAGCGTTATATGAAACATTCAACATGGCAATGACTTGGAAATTGCCAGCGATCTTCATTATCGAAAACAATCAATACGCAATGGGTACCTCCATTGAACGTACTTCTAACGTGACCGATCTCAGCAAATTAGGAGCTTCTTTTGAGATGCCGAGCGAATCAGTTGATGGTATGCGTCCAGAAGCAGTAGCTGAAGCTATTGCTCGTGCGGCCGCTCGCGCTCGCGCGGGTGAGGGTCCAACTTTGTTGGATATCAAGACTTACCGCTACAAAGGTCATAGTATGTCAGATCCGCAGAAGTATCGCACCAAAGAAGAGGTGGCAGAATACCAGGAACAAGATCCAATCGAATATGTTTTGCGTGTGATTCGTCAAAACAAATGGATGACCGAAGCGGAAATTGAAGCGGTAGAAGCAGATGTTAAACGTGTAGTTGAAGAGTCGGTGCAGTTTGCTGAAGAGTCGCCACTACCAGC
>JBDKJN010000481.1:0-4168 GCA_039796595.1 Bacteroidota bacterium | reverse complement strand
AATTTCGGATTTTGCGTTTGCTCAATAAATGGCGTTGCTACAGGCCCTGGGCTTATAGTGGTCACATTGATTTTGCCTGCTAGTTCAAGGCGCAATCCTTCACTGATGGCCAACAAAGCATGTTTGGTGGCACAATACACTCCGCTATTGGCAAATACATGATGTGCACCAACGGAGGCGATATTGATCAAATGCCCGGAACTCGCGATCAGATGCGGCAGGCAGGCATGGATGACATTCAACGCACCTTTGATATTGACATCGACCATTTCGTGCCATTCGGACAGCGGGGCACCGGCAATGGTATTGAAATACCCCAGACCAGCATTGTTGACGACGGCATCCAGACGTCCGTGGGTTTGCACAATGGCCTGAACTTCGGCCGCCACATGATCCGCATCCCGCACATCACAAAAATGCAGGGAACCATCGGTTTGCATCGCCTCTAATTTTTGCTGGTTTCGCCCCATCAGGCATAAGGTATGGCCTTCGGCTGCAAGGACTTGGGCTGTGGCTTGTCCTATACCGCTGCTTGCACCGGTGACCAGAATCACTTTTTTTGACATGGGTCAAAGGTAATTGGAATGAATAGAATTCAGGGTTGCAACGCTGCGTTGAAAAACATTTTGTTGTGATCCAGGTGGCGAACATTTGGAGAAAAACTTTGTTACCTTTGCGCACCCAATTGGGAAGAATCAAAACATTAAAAAAATAGATCAAAATGTCAGTATTAGTAGGTAGAAAAGCCCCATCATTTGTTGCTAACGCAGTAGTGAATGGTACATCAGTTCAAAACGAGTTTTCGTTGGATCAATTCATCGGCAAAAGCCATGTATTGTTCTTCTTTTATCCAAAGGATTTTACCTTCGTTTGTCCTACGGAATTGCATGCGTTTCAAGATCGTTTGAGCGAATTCAAAGAGCGTGGTGTTGAAGTGGTAGCCTGCAGCACAGATACTGAAGAGAGCCACTGGGGATGGTTGCAAATGCCAAAGGAGCACGGTGGAATCAAGGGAATTACTTATCCTATCGTAGCCGATACAACCAAGTTGATCGCCGATTCATTTGGAGTTTTGGCAGGCGAATATGCTTATGATGAGGAAGGTTTGGTAGCTACAGGTCCAATGATCGCTTACCGCGGGTTGTTTTTGATCGACAAAGAAGGTGTAGTTCAGCACCAAATCGTCAACAATTTCCCATTGGGTCGTAGTGTAGACGAGGCTCTCCGCATGGTAGATGCATTGCAATTCTTCGAGGAAAATGGAGAGGTTTGCCCTGCGAACTGGAGCAAAGGCGCTAAGGGTATGAAAGATACGCATGCAGGCGTTGCAGATTATATGAGCACCGTAGGATAATTAGAATGCGCGTATTTTGATCTTTCAGGTATTGTCAAAATACATACATTCGCACCGCATTTTTTCAGAAATAAACGATTGGGTTTTTAAGGTTAGCCTCGTTTCGACATCCTCAAGCAGTCACAATGGGCGCTGTAGAATGAAGAGACCGTGAAGTTTGAAAAGTGTTTTTGAACCACAAGAGGAAGTTCCCCAAGACCCGAGTCAATGACACAACGTCTATGGAATTGAAAGAAGGAGAGGAAATTTTGTTTCAGGAAGGAGGAAGCCATTACCACAATTTTGTGGCAGTTGGTGGAACCCTAACACTTACCAATCGTGCATTGCATTTTGAGTCATGCCCTGGTGCTCGTTATCCGCATCACCACAGCATTGATTTAAAGTCAATCACAGGAGCCGAGTTTTTCAAGACTATGTTCATCACTCCCAATGGGTTAGCATTAATGCTAAGCGACGGAGGCATGGAAAACTACATCGTGGATGACCGCGCTGGTTGGAAGAATAGAATTTTACAGACGGTTGAAAAAGTGCAACTGGTAATCAAGTAATTGATCAAACTATCATACAGGAGGCTGTCCCTTGAGGGCGGCCTCTTTTTTTTGCCGTTATTCATGGTTTTGTAGTTCCGGAAATTCCTATTGGCGCGGGCCTTTGAACGAAGCCCGTGCCTACACTGCCGTGGGCTTACCATGGCGCGGGCTTAGGGGTCAGCTGAGCGACGACGAAGTAAGTAGCCCGTGCCTAAACTGAGGTGGGCTTTCAGCCCGGAAGTAATATCATTTTTTTTTTTTCAGAACAACATCATACAATTTGGCTACAAGCCAAAAGCAGTTTAGGCACATCATGGCGCGGGCTTAGGAACGTAGCCCGTGCCTACACTCGTGCGGGCTTGTAGCCCGCAATGGGTCACATTTTTTTTTCAGAACAACATCATACGATTTGGCTACAAGCCAAGTCCAGTTTAGGCACGGGCTACACTTTGTTAAGCCCGCGCCATTCATTCACTTTGCCTACAAGCCAAAAGCAGTTTAGGCACGGGCTACACTTTGTTAAGCCCGCGCCATTCATTCACCTTGCTTACACGCCAAAAGCAGTTTAGGCACCGGCTACACTTTGTAAAGCCCGCGCTTATGCATTCTTATAATTCACAAGATCAATGAGTTAAGACTTATGAGTTAAGGTAGTAATTCAAGCGGATTGGTTGGCTCAAATAGTTCTAACGGTAATTTGAAAAGTGATTTAGAGCAGGGAAATGGGAGGAAATGCAACTATTTATTGGCGATTGCCGTAGAACAGCCCAACCAAACTTTAAACCCTAATGAAAAAAGATCTCCCTAAGCGCAAATGCAAAGTGCGCATCGACCTTCGCAGATTTGAAAGCATTATTGTCACTCAAGCTGCCTGGCACTTTCCCAAATATGTACATTGTCTGAATTGATTTTGAATCAGAATGACTCGATTCCTTGTGGAATTCGGATCTAATCGTTCAAAAGAAAGCTATTAATGCGCCGGAAATACCGTGAGCGCAGATTTCATGGCGGCCTCAAACAAAGGCACATCCAGCTTGTGTTCCAATCCACGATCCGTGCAGAAGTGCACCAATGATTCCGTTGGCATATTGCCTGTAAGTTGATCTGTAGCCATCGGGCAACCGCCCAGTCCGCGAATGGCTCCGTCGAATCGACGACAACCCGCATCATAAGCCGCTGCTATTTTTTCGTCTGCAAACTGAGAAACGGTATGCAAGTGCGCTCCAAATTCTACTTCAGGTAAAGCAGGAATTAAGGTCCTGAACAAGGGCCCAATATTCTCGGGACTACCCACGCCAATCGTATCGCTTAATGCCAAAATGCCAATGCCAAATTCGCTATGCAAACGTGTGCACCATTCCGCGACATAGTCTGGCGAGTAGGGGTCTCCATAAGGATTTCCAAATCCCATACTGATATACACCACCAATTCTTTTTTGGATCGCACACATAGACGCTGAATTTCTTCTACCTGCACCAACGACTCTTCAATGCTCTTATTGGTGTTGCGTTTTTGAAAGGTCTCCGAAACGGAAAAAGGAAAACCAAGGTAGGCGATTTCATCAAAGTGAATTGCTTCTTCGGCACCACGCACATTGGCTACAATGGCGAGCAGTTTGCTTTTGGCTTTGCTTAAATCCAAGGCCTTCAAAACGTGAGCGGTATCCTTGAGTTGGGGAACGGCTTTCTCCGATACAAAGCTTCCAAAGTCGATGGTATCAAAACCGATTTGCAGCAAATGATTGATATAGGCAATTTTGGTTTCGGTTGGAATCCACGTCAAAAGACCTTGCATGGCGTCTCGTGGGCATTCTACAATTTTGATGGAATCGTGAATCATAGGAGGTGAATTACCATTTACGACTATTCAAAACGGTTTTGGTCAGCAACAAGAATACGGTGATCAACGCTATGAAATAGACAAGGTCACGCGTATCCAATACCCCGCGGCTGATCGAATCATAATGCTCGGCGATACCCAATTGTTTGATCACATGATCGGCCGAACCAAGCAGATTGTATTCGCCCAGGCTGGCAAATCCGGCATACATAAAGAAGCTGAACATGGCTGCGATCAGAAAGGATACAATCTGATTGTTGCTAATACTCGACGCAAACAATCCAATAGCTACATAACATGCGGCCAACATGAGCAATCCGATGTATGACCCCATGGTACCACCTGTATCGATGTTGCCCGGAGGACTTCCCAAAACATAAACAGTGTAGAAGTAAACAAATGTGGGCAACAAGGTCAACAAGACCAATGTGACACCGGCAAAAT
>JBDKJN010000480.1:0-6584 GCA_039796595.1 Bacteroidota bacterium | reverse complement strand
AATGTTCAGCCCGCTGGTTCGCTGCTTTTAATTCCATGGACGATTTAATGGAATTGCTTTCTCAATCCGAGGTCCAAAACAATCGACAACTTATTCTTGGCGGCGGCAGCAATGTTCTTTTTACTCGACCTTTTGATGGCGTTGTGCTCAAAAACAACCTTCTAGGCATTGAAGTCACCCACGAAACCACGGATCATTACTTCGTTAAAGTTGCGGCTGGCGAAATATGGCACCAATTTGTGATGCACTGTATTCAAAAACAGTACGCTGGAGTAGAGAATCTCGCGCTCATACCGGGCTGTGTTGGGGCAAGTCCGATGCAAAACATCGGCGCATATGGCGTTGAAATCAAGGATGTTTTTCATAGCCTTGAAGCCGTGCATATAAAAGACAAAACCGTCAAAACATTTGACCTTACCGAATGCTCATTCGGCTATCGAGAAAGTGTCTTTAAGCAGAAAGAAAAGAATCAATGGATTATTACCTCAGTAACTTTCCGTTTGAATAAGCATCCCCGACTTAAAACAGGTTATGGAGCAATTGAGGAAGAACTTGACCGGATGAATCTCGATCAAATCACAATTAAGGATGTAGCCAAAGCTGTGATTCATATCCGTTCGTCAAAATTACCGGATCCGGCTGTTCTAGGAAATGCAGGCAGTTTCTTTAAGAACCCTGTTGTTCCGACAAACACATACGACAAAATTAAGTCGAATTACCCAAGCGCACCATGTTATCCAATCTCAGAAACTGAAGTGAAAGTTCCAGCGGGATGGTTAATCGAGCAGGCGGGATGGAAAGGTCTAAAACGAGTGACACATGGCGTGCATGAAAAGCAAGCTCTAGTGCTCGTAAATTTAGGAAATGCCAGAGGTGAAGAAATCTATCAATTGAGTACAGACATCATTGAAGATATTCAAAACAAATTCGACATCACCTTAGAGAGAGAAGTAAATATCTACTAAATGCGTTTCAATTTCTAAAACTTTGCACAGGGCATGATACGGATTTTCTTAGCTCTAGTATTGGACTTATTCGCCCATTGATAGACCAAACTCAATTCATGTGATCCTGCAGTATTGCTGATTCCCAGTTTCGAAACGGTCACATCATAACTGTATCCGAATTTGTAGCGCGCTGCTTGAAACCCAAATAACACCGCTACAGCATCATGATTCATGACGCCATACCCGTTGCTCTTGATCGGTAATCCACGGTACCATACCCCCAAAACAACAGGAGATAATTCATAATAAACGCCTAGATCCAATTGATCGAATTCCTGTTGCGACTGCAGATTAGCGGCTATAACCACATAGTTGTCCAATTTTGAAAGAGAATTGGACTTCAGGCGCAGACGCACTCCACCATGGGCTCCATACTTGCGCATCACCGGCGCTTTCTTGCCTTGGTAAAAACTTTGATCTGGGTTGTTATTATGAAACGCTGCCACCCCGAACCAAAACTTCTGTGAGTAGGTCAATAACCCAGTTCCAAAGTCAAAATAATTGCTAGGACGCAGGCCTCCGAATTCTATAGATTGCTCAGCATTGTCACGAATCATTTGATCATAGAACGTTAGTTTATTAAAATCAATCGATCGTGAAACATATCCAAATTGAAGAGCGGGTCGGAAAAACCAATTGCGACGGATTCGAGCTTCATACGCATACTGATAGTGTACACCTGTTGACTTCAAGCCACCACTTCCTGCTCGGTCATAATTGATAAACAATCCCATGCCACTGCTGATGTTCGGCAAGTATTGATCATATGACATATTAAAAGCTGAAAACCCTCCAGGTACGGCAGACCACTGATTGCGATATTGCGCACTCAATCGGCTTTGTACACTCGCTCCAGCAAAAGCTGGATTGATATATCCCGGTACCGCATAAAACTGGGTAAACTGCTGATCCTGTCCATAACCCCATTGCTTCAGCAGCAGCACAAGGGCAAAGGCAAGTACAATCTTATTCATATTCATTGTCGTTAGGTTCTTACTCACATTATTTAATAATCAACGTCACATCGCCACTTCGAGATACGGATTGACCATCCACGAATGTTGCATTTACTTTCCACACATAAACATCTTGTCGGCACAGTTCATTTCGATAGTATCCATCCCATCCACGATTTACATCCTTGCTTTCGAACAAAAGCTCACCCCATTTATTGAATATCATTAAATGATATTTTTCAACCCCTGAATGCATCGGGAAGAAATAATCGTTATCAAGAGAATGCGCATCATAATATCCACCATTCGATCCGGTAGTTGACGGTGTGAATGCATTCGGAAAATCAATCATACCACCAACTCCAGCAGTTACTACGTCAACCAAGATCATAGTATCCGGGCAATTGAATGTGTTGTTTGCTATCAATTGAACACTATATAGTCCAACCTCATCATATTCATGAAGCGGATTCTCAAGAGTACTGGTCGATCCATCACCGAAATCCCAAACATAACTGTTTGAACCTGTCGATAGATTTAAACAATAAATTGGTTCACCTGGCACATTGACTTCATTTGGCGTTACAGTGAATGCGGCCTGGGCTCGTGGGTGGACCACAATGATTTGCTCTTGGACCATTTGGTCGGTTTCGCCACCAGGACCAGTAACAATAAGCGACACAGTGTATACGCCCGGTTGATAGAATGTATAAATCGGATTCGTGCTATTGCTACTACCTCCATCACCAAAGGCCCATGAGCTGTAAACGAAATTCTCTGAAAGATTTTCAAACTGTACAGTCAATGGAACACATCCACTTGCTGGGCCTTCGAAATCCGCTACGGGCAATGGTGGTAAAATCGTAACACTTTGATATGCCGTGTCTGCACATGATCCATTGCTTACAAGCAACTGAATGGTATAATCGCCCCATGTTGAATAAGAATAACTACCGGGATCAAAGCCATAAATCGTCTGGCCATTGCCCATATTCCAAGTGCAACCAACACTACCTGCCATGGTAGTATTATCAATTGCAACTGTTGCATTGGGCCAAACTTGTTGTGATGGGGATGCCGTAAAACTCGCAACTGGAACAGGATAAACATGAACAATCGTACTCGTTGTATCTGAACAGCCAAAACTGTTGAACACTACAAGTTCCACCGTATATGTAGTATCGGCTATTCCCCAATTAAAGAAAGTGTGGTTGGGTTCGTAAACGTTACTTGTTTCACCGTCACCAAAATTCCACGCATAACTTGTTGCATTCACAGATGTATTATCTATGAATGTGCTGAATGGAGAACACTCCTCCGTAGGCATAATAAAGGATGCCTCCAATTGTGGACCGATAGTCACCGAAGTAGAAGCCATATCCTGACAGCCATAATCTGACGTCACCATCAACTGTATTGGATAGGTCAAAGGACCATTCGTATAATTATAATATTGATGGGTATGTTCAAAAGCAGAAGTATCTGAAATAAAACCATCGCCATAAGCCCAACTATACAAGGTCGCTCCTAAACTGTTGTTCTGCAAAGTTGCAATCGTAGGGAAACAACCCAAAGTACTAGCCACACTCACCGCGGCCAAAGGTGTATGCATAACATGAATGTCCATGGCGAATACATGTTCACAACCATTCACGCTTGTCGCTGTCAATGTTGCAGTGTAGGTAGAATCATTTGTATAACCTGTTTCATATATCGAACTTGGTGATGACAATGAACTTGTCAAACCATTTCCTAAATCCCATGAATAAGATTGCGCACCACTTGAAGTATTCATAAAGGTTACTGAATGTGGTGAACACCCGATGGTATCAACCACAAAACCAGCTTCCACAGAAGGATAAACTTGATAATATGCGTTTGCTGCATCCTGACATCCCCAAGCGTTGCTCACAGTCAAACCAACAGTGTATTGTGCTGTGTAACCAGAAGGTTCCGTATATATGTGCACATGAGTAGTGTCACCAATATTGCTGGACTGCCCATCGCCATAGTTCCATAAATATGAGCTAGCAAACTCTGACAAGTTGGTGAATGTCACAGGACCTTCATCACAAACCACTACATCGGACATCATAAACTGGGCAACTGGTTTTGGCTGAGTTGTCAGAACCTGAGAAATAGAATCCGAACAGCCATATACTGACGTCGCGATCAAAAGCACACTCTGTGTAAATACGGTATCAGAAACATTGATGTACGAAAGGTTTATGGCATCGTCCTGAAACAGCAATTCACCCACGTGCCATTCAACGTTATTGCCAGGTTGAGTAATACTCTGTAAAATAAAACTTGAAGGCGAACATTCCGGATCAAGGGTAGGCATATTGACAGTAACTTCCGGATAGATAGTCAGATTATCTTGAGCATCATCAGAACAACCGTACATATTGCTTACAATAAGTTCAATTTGAAAACTCTCCGGGGTATTGCCTGCATTGACAAATGCAACAGAATGCAATGAATCCGCTGTCAAAGAATTTGTTCCATTGCCATAGGACCATTGATAAACATCTGCAAACAAACTTTGGTTCGATAATTCGACATTCCCTTGATAACACATTTGATCTACATCCATACTAAAGGCAGCAACTGGCTTCGGCCATACCGACAGAGTTTGTGACAACGTATCGGCACAACCATAAGCATTGGTTGAAATCAAAGTCACGGTATCTGTCAACACCGAATCAGTCGAATTGATATAAGGATTCGACACCATCGCACCACTAGCAGTCAAACCTGATGCAAAACTCCAGGCATTGCCACTTGCGTTTGTGCTCATGCTACTCAGTACAATCTCAGCCGGAGAACACTGTGTTGGAGGAACGACAAACGACGCAGTTACTCCAGGATACACCGTAATGTTTGCTTGCGCATTATCGGAACAACCGTGAATATTGCTCGCTACCAAATTCAATTGGAACGACTCGATGCTACTACCTGCGTTTGTATAAACATGGGTGTGAAGTAAATCATTCACAACCTGTGAGGTTCCGTCATCATAATGCCATGTATAGCTATCACCAAAAAGACTTTGATTTTCAATTTGAACCACGCCGTTACCACAGAATGCATTCGAGTCCAATGCGAAGGCAGCAAAAGGCTTTGGATATACAATTAATGTATCAATGAAAGAATCACTGCATCCATAGGCAGAAACCGCCGTCAACAAGACTGGCACATAAAGTACCGTATCTGAGTTGTTGATCAATTCGAGTGTAAATAGATTTCCTTGCTGAGAAACACCATTGGCGGTCCATTCAACAGATGCAGCGTTATTCGAAGCATTGATCATTGAAAATACTGCCGGTGAACACTGTGGTGCGGGAGCATTGAATTGAGCTACAGGCATTGGGAAAACCTGAACATTCTGCGTTTGACTGTCGGTACAGCCAGTAGCATTTGTCGCCACTGCAGAAATTTGGAATGAAGTAAGTATCCCGCTATCGTTGATGTAAGAATGCGTGATAAGACTATCTAAAGAATTAAATAATGTACCATCGCCCATTGACCATGCAATTGCGTCTGAATACAGCGAGTTGTTATCAATTTCAACTGTCAAAGGAGTACAACCCGAAATTTGATCTAAGGTGAATAAAACATGAGGTGAAGGATGGATGATAATATCATGCACAACAGTATCGGCACAACCATTATTGGAGTATGCAATGAGTGTTACCAACAAGGTGTCAGACGTACCATCATTTACAGTGTAGGTTGTATTTGGTTGATAGCTCACGGATTGTATGCCGTTGCCTAAATCCCAGTAATATGAACTTGCGTTTGAACTCAAGTTTTGAAAAGACACGTTCGCTGGTGAACAATATTCACCAGGATCATTGAATTCCGCCATAACATTTGGATGTACCAATATAGTTTGTTGGAAACTATCGGAACAACCCTGCAGAGTTGTAGCGTCCAAAGTAATCGTATAGCTTTGAGTGCCGCTCGTGGTATTCTGATAGATTAATGGAAGCGACACAAAATTCGAATCCAATGTTTGGCCATTTCCAAAATTCCATGCGTAGTTATCAGCCGCGTATGAACCATTGTTGATGACAAGATCAAACGGAGCACAACCGCTATTCTGGTTTACGGTAAACTGGGCAACTGGCGAATGATAAATAGTTATGGGCGCGGAAGCTGTGTCTATACAGCCAAATGGGGATACACCAATTAGAGTAACGTTGTATACCTCTTCTGCCGTGCCGTTATTCGTGAATGTGTGTTGTGGAATCACGGAATTTGAACCTGTGCCATCACCAAAATCCCATGTATATTGCTGTACACCTGGAACGAATGGCAACAAAACATTTTGAGGACTGCAGCCAGATTCACCAGACAAATCGAATTGCAGATCCAATAAAGGATAGACGATGACTGGATGTGAAATAGTATCTGAACAACCATTGGAATTGATCGCAATCAATTGCACATCATAACTTATCACAAAACCAGATGTATTCATGTAGAGATGATTCGGGTCTTCCAAATTTGAAGTTGACCCGTCGTCAAAATCCCACATATAGCTATCTGCAAATGTTGATGTATTGATAAAATTGGCATCATAAGGACTGCAACCCGGAGCATTCGTATTGTCCAA
>JBDKJN010000479.1:0-5549 GCA_039796595.1 Bacteroidota bacterium | reverse complement strand
CAGGTTGGCAATTGCTTTTAAATATAAATTCATCATTGATTCCATCGTTGTTAGGTGTAAAACTATTCGGAATCCAGATGTTACACATGGAGGAGCATTCTTCAATTAACAAGGAACGTTTGACTATTCTTGTGCCACAGCTTAAATTTACAGTTGCTACAATTTCATATTGTCCAGGGTTGTCGAATTGAAATTCTGTAGTACTTCCTGTTGTTGAGAAAATCTGTCCGGCTAATGACCATTGAACATCTATAATTGACGAGTCAGCTATTACTTCAAATACTCCTTTTTCCTCAATACATGTTGTGTTTATTTGTATATCTGCATCACATTTGCATTCTAGTTTTTTTATTTCTAAGTGAGCGGAATCTATGCAGCCATTAATATTTTGCGCAACAATAATATAAAGACCTTCTTCATTTATAATATATGGCTGAATAATTTGATGTCCATTGTAGCTGTAGGTGTATTGTAATCCATTGTTATGATAATAAGCACTAATATCAAGGTTTTGCCATGGGCAAAGTGTTACGGTTGTGTCATTTTCGATATTAGGTTTTGAATTAACAATTAATTGAACATTTAATGTGTCTATGCAACCTGTCGTGTCATATGTTATCGCCGTATAATTACCGTTTTGAACAACTTCATCAGGATTTTGTACTACTTGCCCTAAGTAAAACCATTGAATATTGTAGCCAGAAGTTGTAATTGTTTGTTGAAGATTGGCGGATAAGCCTTCGCATAGAATTATAGTTTGGTCAGGACCTAGGTTGGGGCCATTTTGTACATAAAGATTAAGTGTGCTTGTGTCAGTACATCCTGCTTGATTGCTGATTATAATCTGATATTGTCCGGAAGTTTGCAGTGAAGTTAGGTTTGGCAATGGTGTTCCGTTTTGATTCCAACTTACTATGAATCCATTAGTGTTAAAATAGTTATTTGGATTTATTGTTTGTCCATTGCATATCGTTAAATTTTGAGATGGTCCAAGCTCCGGAATTTGTGCAACTACGAGTTGAATATTGGTGGTGTCGCTACAACCAAAATTATTGGTTGCAATCAGTTCGTAAACTCCAGCTGTATTCACAATGTACGGAGATGCAACAAGCTGTTGATTGATACTCCACTGTACAAGAAGGTTGTTGGTATTGTAATAAGAGTTGAGGTTAATATATTGTCCGTCGCAAATCTGAATATTTTGATCAGAGCCTAATTGTGGAGTTGGGTTAAGTTGAATGTTGAAGGTGCTACTTGTCGTGCAGCCATAAATGTTTGATATTGTTGCACTGTAATTTCCAGGCGTGGATACGTTAAACGGATTCGAAACCGGATTCCCATTCAAAGACCAGATGGACTGATATCCTGCGCCTGAAAAGATTTGAGTGAGGTCAAATCCTTGACCTGTGCAAATTGTCGTTCCTGTTGTATTGATAATTGTTGGTACAGGGTAAACGGTATAAGTAATTTCTGCCGTGTCCATACATCCTGCAATGGTGCTGATGATGAGTTGATATACACCTGAACTTGTTATGGTGTTTGGACTGTTTATTAAAGTTCCATTAGAGTACCAGTTGGATGTGTAAACTGTGGTAGAATAAATTGTTGTTAGGTCAAGTGTATCACCGACGCATCCTGAAAAATTATAATCAGGACCAATGTAGGGTTGTACATAATTTATTAAATGTACGTACGCTGTGTCAGTACAATTGTTCCCATTTGTGGCAAGTAGCATATAACTACCGTTTTGTGTGACTGCATTAGCATTTGTTACTGGTATACCTGAAAACGACCAGTTTGTAGTTAATCCTGTTAAGTTAAAGTAGTAGTTTAAATCAATCGGATTGCCGGCACAATTTGTAATGGTCTGGTCATTTCCAACATTTGTTGTTGGTATTAATTGAAGTATTATTTCAGAGCTATCTATACACCCATAAATATCTGATGCTATGACCGTGTAATCTCCAGGAATATTTGTATTAGTTGGCGATGTAATTGATGAGCCGTTATAAAGCCAGCTGATGTTATTTCCATTTGCAATTATTTGTGATGTGAGATTAACTGTGGAATTTGTACAAGTGTATATTGTTGTGTCGTTTCCTAAATGGCTTGCCGGTGCCTGATAAATTGAAACTAATACTGTATCGCTACATCCATTTGTGTCGGTTACATTAAGTTCGTATATCCCCATGGAATACGCAAATGGTGGGCTTGGAAGTGCATTGCCATTTTGTTTCCAAATCGCAGTTAAACCTGATGTTTGAAACAGGGGAGACAGATCTAAGGGGAGGACATTACATGCTGTAATGGTTGTATCATATCCTAACTGAGGAGCACTATGATGGGTTAGGTTAATATTCACCGTGTCCAGGCATTGAGCACTGTCTACTACCAAAGAATAAATTCCAGGATTAGTTATGTTTATTGGAGTTGGAATAGCAATCCCGTTAAAATACCAACTGCAGTTGAATCCAATTGTATTGTAAAATGATGTTAGATTGATTGATGTATTGCTACAGGTGCTTGCAAATTGATCTGTGTCGAATACATAAGGAGGAGGTGGGTTTAGTTGTATGTTAACCGTATCTATACATCCTGAGTCATTTTCTGCTATCAATTGATATTGGCCAGGTATTGATGCTGTACTCGCATTTTGAAAACTGAGACTTGTATTGTTAAAATGCCAATTGCAGTTTAGATTGGTTGTGTCTGTATAATTAAATAGATTGACAGGGTTCCCGCTACATTCCAATGTAAGTACTGTATCGTTACCTGCATTGGCGCCCGGCAGATTTTGTATAGTGATAGTGCATATGAATTCGTGGAATATTGGAGGTGGATAATAAACCGTCAGAGTATATTGGCCAGGTTGTTGAGTGTACATTTGACCGAATTGCCAGTTTGGAATAGTAGAGCTGACTGTTACAGATGTAAATAGTAATGACGTATAATTGAAATAGGTTGGATATGCATTTGCCAGAGCATATAATAGATTTATTGTATCGTTGCTACAATTGAATAATGTAACTCCGTTCATATAAGTTTGGGATGGAGGAGATGCAGGATAGGTTGTAAAATTAATGCTGCTTCCTGCGCTTCCGCTTCCTCCATGAAAATAACCGCTTGTCCATGGAACTCCATTGGTGTTTCCTCCAGCACAGGCTGTATCTATTATCGTAATTGTCCAGATTCCATTTTTATTTTGCCCATTAAAAACGGAGAATGTTCCTCCTTGTGGGACCCAGTTTCCTGTAAATGGAGCAAAACCCGTTGTAATGTTTACAGTTGATGAGCTTGTGAATAGGCAATTTGTGTAATTTATTCCTCCATTTCCGTTAAATGCAGAAAGTAGAAGAGTTGTCCCTTGGGGAGAAGTTATAGATATTTTTAAGGTTTGAGGATGGTCAGTCGTTATGTTAATTAAAATATTTGAAATTAGATATGTCGGCCACCAGGGCTGGTTGTGGAAGCCAAGTGGTCCGGAGCCGGTAACCGTTTGTGTAAATGTAACAGTGTCGCATAATGGGATAGGGCCGCTGGTAAATCCACCTGTTTGTGATTTGCCAATGTGACAGAGAAATATGGCCAACACAAGGGTATATAACTTGTGCATATGGTTATTTGTTAGGTTGGTTTGAAAAGTTTATAAATGTAATTAGCAAATAGTTCGTTTTCCAACTTTTTAGCAGCTGCTTTCAAGTTATTCGCCTATTCATTACTTGTTTTGACAAAATTCCATTGGTTGACTGTTCTGATTTGCTTCTTAATTCGGTGGTTTGGGGTATCTCCTATTGAAGAAATATAAAAAAACCATTACTTTTGTATTAACGCGTATGTCAACTCTTCCTTCGGAATCAACAGGTAAACAGCTTTATCAGTATCAGCATGCCGCTATCGAGCGTATTTTCGAGAAGCTGAAGGATCATCCTAAGCGCTATAATCTCTTGTACCAACTGCCTACGGGTGGTGGGAAGACTGTGATCTTTTCTGAAATTACCCGTCGCTATATCCGCGAGACCGGAAAGAAGGTGATGATCCTGACGCATCGGTTGGAGCTTTGCGGGCAGACTTCTGCGATGCTGGAGGAGTTCGGCGTCTCTAATAAAATTATTAACTCTGCAGTGAAGGAGCTTCCCGTGCCGAATGACTTTATGTGTTATGTGGCCATGGTGGAGACGCTGAATAATCGTTTGCGTGATCAGATCTTATCACTCGACAATATCGGTCTGATGATTGTGGATGAGGCGCACTATAATTCTTTCGGGAAACTGTTGCGCTTTTATGAGAAGGGTGTTGTGCTGGGTGTTACGGCTACTCCGTTGAGCTCGAATGTAAATATCCGTATGAAGGATACGTATGATGAGCTGATCGTGGGTGAGTCGATTGCTTCGCGGGTGGAGCCGGGCTTCCTGGCGAAGGCGATTACATATCATTATCATGTAGGACTAACATCGTTGAAAGTAGGTCGTTCGGGTGATTATACAGTGAGTTCGTCGGAGCGTCTCTACAATAATCTGGCGATGCAGGATAAACTGCTGGCTGCGTATAAGGAGAAATGTATCGGTAAAAAAACACTGATCTTTAATAATGGGATTGCTACTTCAGAGTATGTGTATGCTACTTTTCAGGAGGCTGGCTTTCAGGTTAAACACCTCGATCATAATCATAGCCCGAAAGAGCGTAGGGAAATTCTGGACTGGTTCCGTACAAAACCGGATGCTATCCTGACTTCCGTGTCGATTCTTACTACCGGATTCGATGAACCAACAGTGGAGTGCATCATTCTGAATCGTGCTACCAAATCGCTGACACTTTACTTTCAGATGATCGGTCGTGGTTCCCGTTTGTTGCCGAATAAAAAGGAGTTTTCAATTATCGATTTGGGAAATAACCTGCAGCGTTTTGGCTTGTGGGATGAATATGTCGATTGGAATGCGATCTTCGAAAATCCGGAAATTTATCTCGAGGGAATTCCTTCAGATGAATTTATCGAGCGCAATTATCGTTACGAAATGCCGGAGTCGGTTCGTGCTTTATTTGCTAAGACGGCAGAGATTGAAATGAATATTTTTAATGTCCATAAGCAGGTGATGGCAGAGGGACATCGTCCGAAGATGGTAATCGATTTGTCAATGCAGCAGCATGTGCAGATGTGTACAGAGAATTCTTCGTCACTGGATGAAGCACTCCATCTGGCAGATGTGCTGAAGGATGAAATAGAGTACCGTATTCGCTGTTATGGCCGGTGTCTGGCGAAAACATCCGAGAGCTATGTGAAGTGGCTACAGGATGAATATAAACGCACATTGAAGGTGAAGCTGATTCATAATTCCCATTACGCAGGCGGAACCGTCTGAACTTTTGCAGAACAGTTGGCGGTTTCCTTCCGTAAGAAATTATTTTCTCAGTGCTAAATCTGCTTAGAAGCAGTATTTGTTCTCTTCGATGAGCTTCTTAGCAACTCTTCGGCGTGCTTCGATTGTATTCACCGGAGCAGTTTTGGTAAAGCGCTTCAATCCCATGAGTAACATGCGTTGTTCGTCGCCTTC
>JBDKJN010000478.1:0-2958 GCA_039796595.1 Bacteroidota bacterium | reverse complement strand
AAGACTCCTAATAGTAGAAAACGAAGGCTTGATGTCATTGTCTAGTCCAATTAATGATCTTAGAAACGCCTTAATGAGCTCAGCAAAACAGGCCGACCTCAGGCTCCCACAAAACTGGAGTAACTATGTAAGCCTTTTCAATGGATCATTGGAAGATTTCAACAGAAAGCCGTGTAAGGCCGAATTAACTTATTTGTGCCCTTCACGCAGGGCATCCCGGATTTCTTGCATGAAAGCAGACGGGAAAACAAATTCGCTGACTTCTTTATTGTCGCTGTTTAGGATGCTTGTCGTATTTCCGCGCCACCAAAGATTGCCTTGATAGATGAAGTTAATGAGATCTCCGATTTCGATAACGCTGGGCATATCATGGCTTACAACCACGGTGGTGATATTGTATTCAACCGTAATCTCTTTGATCAGATTATCAATTACAATAGCAGTTTGAGGATCCAGTCCGCTATTGGGTTCATCACAAAAAAGATATTTGGGATTCATGGATATTGCACGAGCTATGCCCGTTCTCTTTTGCATACCGCCACTAATTTCGCTGGGATACAATTTATTCTTACCCGAAAGATTAACGCGTTCAAGACATTCGTCCACTCGCTTTTGCCGCTCTTTTTTAGAAAGCCTGCTAAACATGCGCAAGGGATATAACACATTTTCCTCAACGGTCATGCTATCAAACAGAGCCGAGCCCTGGAACAACATGCCCATCTCCTGACGAATAGCTCGTCGCTCCCATTTATCCAATTTGGTAAAATTTCGGCCGTCAAAAAATATCTCGCCTTCATCCACTTCGTTCAGGCCTACAATACACTTGGTCAATACGGACTTGCCAGATCCACTGCGTCCGATGATAAAATTGACCTTACCAGGCAAAAATTCTGTTGTAATATTCTTGAGAACCGTATTGCCGTCAAACGTCTTTGATATGTTTTTGACCTCGATCACAGTAGGAGTAGTTCGGTAAGAATATAGTTTGTCAACAAAATAAGCACCATTGAATAAACCACTGCTTTGGTGCTGCTTTGGCCCACTTCACGTGCGCCACCTTTCGTAAAATAGCCATGATACGCGCTTATACTGGTGATGATAAACGCAAATACAACCGTCTTGATCAAGGTGTATCCAACCTGATAGGGCTCGAAGTAATATTGCAGTCCGTAGACATAGTCCGTGAGCGAAACAACGCCTTGTCCAGTGCCCACGATAGCACCAGCCCCTATCCCTAAAACCATAGATCCAATAACCATGAAAGGGAAAATGAAAATGGCTGCAATAATTTTAGGCAGAATAAGAACACTCGCCGAATTCACGCCCATCACATCCATGGCATCGATCTGTTCAGTTATCCGCATTGTACCAATTTCTGACGAAATATTACCACCTACCTTTCCTGAAAGGATCAAACAAACGATGGTGCTGGAAAACTCCAAAATCATTGTTTGACGGGTAGTATAGCCGATGGTCCATTTTGGAATCCAACCGCTATCAATGTTTGCGGCGGTTTGAATAGTGACTACCGCACCCATAAAAAACGAGAGGAGCGCAACAATCCCCAATGACTGCAATCCGATTTTATCCAACTCATCGACAATCAAACGTCGATATTCAGACGCACGCGCTGGTCGCGAAAAAACCTGACCTAATAGCATGGTATAGCGCCCAATATGTCCAAACAAACGTGTCATTGGAGCAAACTTACATGGTGTGTCACCTTAGAACTATCATTAATGAAAAATGTTGTTGGCATCGCATCGTTGATTGCGTGACTCAAGACCGACGAAAAAAATGCTTAATATATTCTGTCGCAAACGGCACCAAATAGGAGCAAATGAGCCCGCAACCGAGAAACAACTTACTGGCCCAGGAACCTGGTTCTGGAAAATGAGTGAGGCCGAATAAAGCAAATTTGATCAAAAAAATCGCGGCACAGAGCAACAGCAGAAAAACAGCCAATTCCCACCTCCATCGCCCTTCGGAAGCATCAACCATATAGCGCAAGACGCGAAATGAGAAAAAATACCATCCCACAAGGGCCAATACCAAACAAAACAAATTGAATATCATTCAAGGTTGAATAAGCGTCATTCGATTTTTTTCGAATTATCTTCGCCAAAGATCACACAATATTTGTCATTCATGAAAACAACACTGCGAAATCTCTTGATCCTCTTTATAGCCGGAACTTGTATTATGGCGGTTGGCTGTAAATCAGGCAAAGGGGGTCACGGCAAAAAGCCGAAATGTCGCACATGCCCGAAATGGGAAGATAAAATCGAGATCGATGCAGAAGAGTACAGATCTGGAGACCGCCCTTAAACCCTTTTTACCCGAAGGATCGGTTGAATTGGCGTGCGAAAAATTGCGCGCGTATCCGCATCATTTGGTCATTACTCCTCCACGATCCACTAAACACGGAGATTTCAAAGCAGACTCCAAAACAGGGCGATTGGAACTCACCGTCAACGGGAATCTCAATCCATATGCCTTTTTGGTAACCCTCATGCATGAGCTCGCCCACCTGATCACCCATATCGAACATGGCTGGCATGTCAAACCACATGGCGACGAATGGAAAAGCGCATTTAAACGCACCTTAGGACCCTTCTTACGTCGCAATATTTTCCCAGAAGATTTGCAACACGCAATTCATGGGTATTTACAAAACCCTGGTGCTACTTCATGCAGCGACCACACCATGGCCAAAGTCCTTGCGCGCTACGACAAAAAAAGTCATCCTGATATTTGTATGGTTGATGATCTCCAAAAAGGCCAGCAATTTATATATGGTCGTGAAAAACGTCGCTTTGAACGCGGCCTGAAGCTCCGAACACGATACCAATGCAAATGCGTTACTAGCGGCCATATGTACTTGTTTCACCCTCTCACCAAGGTCATGCGTATCGTCATTTAGTTGATTGAAAGGAATCCTCCTCTACACAAAGATTT
>JBDKJN010000477.1:0-7187 GCA_039796595.1 Bacteroidota bacterium | reverse complement strand
GTTTCAGGCCAATGGAGATCGTCAAAGCACTTTGGGGCGCATTTTGGTACTCAATGACGCGGCACACAGTTTTGGTGCTGAATACAAGGGCCGCAAAGTCGGTAGCCAGTGTGATGTGGCTGGATTTTCTTTTCACGCAGTCAAGGATTTGACAACCGCGGAAGGTGGCGCAATCACCCTCAATTTGCCTGAGCCTTTTAATAACGATGAAATCTGGACAGCACTCAATCGAAGTGCCTTACATGGTCAAACCAAAGACGCTCTTTCTAAAACACAAGCGGGACAATGGCGTTACGATATTGTAGAACCCGGGTATAAGTGTAATATGACCGACTTGCAAGCAGCTATCGGTTTGGTGGAATTGGAACGTTACGATAACGATACTTTAATCCGACGTAAAGAAATTTGCGACAGGTACTCAGCGGCTTTTAGTCAAAACCATAGTTTCAAAGTACCTGTTTTTGTTGATGAACTTCGAACGTCATGTTATCATCTATATATGTTGCGCATTCAGAACGCAACGGAGGAACAACGAGATGCAATCATTCAATACGTAGCAGAACAGGGCATCTCGACGAATGTACATTTTCAACCGCTACCTTTATTGAGCTTTTATAAGAACATGGGGTATCGTATGAGCGATTATCCCGAAGCATGGGCTTGCTACGAAAATGAAATTTCGCTGCCAGTTTATTACACCTTAACCGACGAACAGGTGGATCGTGTGATTGCAAGTATCATGGCCGCCTGTCGACAAGTAATGAAATGATCAAACGGCTTTTTGATATTGTATTCTCTTCAATGATGCTGGTACTGCTTAGTCCAGTTTTGATAGGCATCACCATCTATGTAGCCATTGATAGCCCTGGCGGACCTTTTTTTCGACAAATTCGAGTGGGTCGAAGTGCCCAACATTTTAAGTTATGGAAATTCCGCACGATGCGACCCTCGAGCGAAGCTTCAGGGCAACTAACAGTTGGTGCGAATGATATGCGCATCACGCGAGCAGGAAAAATTTTGCGCAAATACAAGCTGGATGAATTGCCCCAATTATTGAATGTTTGGTTGGGTGAAATGAGCATGGTTGGACCGCGACCAGAAGTCCCAAAATATGTGGCCTTGTACAATCAAGATCAAAAGCGTGTCTTGACCATACGTCCAGGCATCACGGATCAGGCGTCATTGGAGTATTTTGAAGAAAACGAACTTTTAGCCAAGTCCAATAATCCTGAGCAAACCTATATCGATGAAATTATGCCTGCTAAGCTGAAACTCAATCTTGAGTATTTGAAACATCACAGTTTTGCTGGAGATTTGGTCATCATTGCTCGAACGGCAAAGCGTATGTTTTTTTAACGTTGCTTCCTTTTTTGATGTTTTAGAATGAGTATGCACTGAAATACTAAAAATGACGATGGCATTTGTTTCTAACGGAATGATATGTTTATCATATTGAGTCTTTTAGGTTTCCATTATTGAATATGTGGGTTATTATATCTCGTTTAAGGACTGCAAAAGAAAAGCCCCCGAACGTTTTCGAGGGCATATCCTTAAACCTTAACCAAAATATTTTTTGGATGAACCAAAAAACCAAAACTTACTGAGAAGTTATGTTGCAGTTTGCAATGTCCATGCCAAAAGGAAAGTCAGTTTAACTGTGATTTGTGAAGAAGTGTTAAACCAACTCGTGGTTGTAAATTGGGATGTCAACGAACACATTGAAGTTCTTTTCAAAACAGCCTTATTTTCGCGTTAGCGATGCAAGGTCAACCGCGAGAAATATTACAACGCTATTGGGGACACGGGAGTTTTAGACCCATGCAGGAGAATATTGTGCTTGCTGCCTTGGAAGGCCATGATGTGATGGCATTATTGCCTACAGGTGGAGGAAAATCCATTTGTTTTCAAGTACCGGCACTATGTCGTGAAGGTTTGTGTTTGGTTATTTCTCCGTTAATGGCTTTGATGCAGGATCAGGTGACCAACCTCCAGGCCAAAGGCATCTCAGCATTTGCAGTGCACAGCGGATTGTCACGAAGAGAGATCGATACCGTGCTCGATAAATGTGTTTATGAGGATGTCAAATTCCTGTATGTTTCACCCGAGCGACTGAAAACAAATTTGTTCATCGAACGCTTCAAACGCATGAAAGTATGTTTGATCGCGGTAGATGAAGCGCATTGTATTTCACAATGGGGGTATGATTTTCGTCCGCCTTATTTAGAAATCGCTCAAATCCGCGGCCTTCACCAGAATGTGCCAATGATGGCCCTAACGGCAAGTGCAACACCTCCGGTTGTTCATGACATCAAACAACGGTTGATGTTTAAGAACGATGTGACTTTTGCAGGTTCATTTGCCCGCTCCAATGTCACATACTCCGTCAACAAAGTCGAAGACAAAGAAGGAGCCATCATCAAAATGATAGGTAAGTTGAACGGTAGCGGCATTGTGTACTGTGGTACCAGAGCGCGAACGGTTGAAATGGCTAAGGTGCTCAACTCATATAACATTTCTGCTGCCCCTTACCATGCAGGTTTTTCATTTGCTGAAAAAGAACGTTTAGCTGCGGATTGGGTGAACAATCGTGTGCGAATAATATGTGCTACAAACGCATTTGGCATGGGAATCGACAAACCGGATGTTCGTTTTGTTTTTCATGCCGATGTGCCTTCTCAACCCGAGGCTTATTTTCAAGAAGCTGGAAGAGCTGGTCGCGACGGTAAACGATCGCATGCCGTGTTGTTATTCAATGATCATGATACAGTCAAAATTCGGGAAGGGGTTGAGAAAAAATTTCCACCGCTCGAGTTTATTCGTAAAGTATATGCCAAAGCGATGACCCATCTGCAACTGGCATTTGGTGCGGGAGAAATGACAGAATTCGCTTTTGATTTAGCGAGCTTTTGTAAAAAATACGATTTACCTCCTGTAGAAACATATCATGCGTTGAATATTCTTGAATTGGCAGGTTATGTCCAATTCAATGAAGCCATGTTTACCCCTTCCAAAGTCATGTTCGCGGTCAACAAACAGGGCTTGTACAGTTATCAGGTGGGGCATGCAAATATGGACCCCATCATCAAAACCATGTTGCGCATGTATGGAGGTCTGTTCGAACAATTCGTTCGCATCAAGGAGGAAGAAATTGCTAAGAACATGCATACAAGCTTGGGTGTTGTTCAAAGTCAACTCAAAATTTTGCAACAACATGAAGTAATTCATTACCAGCCTCAAGCGGAGCAGCCAACGCTAACATTGATGATGGGAAGGCAAGATGAATCTCGTTTGGTATTTGCTCCGATGGTTTATGAGGAGCGAAAAAAAGGGGAATTGATCAGAGTAGAAGCTATTCGTCAATATCTCAATGCACACATTTGCAGAAGTGTGCAGCTCCTGCATTATTTTGGTGAACAAGACGCCCTTCCTTGTGGTGGTTGTGACGTTTGTCGTGATCAACGAAAACATGGCATAAATGAACGAGCTTCGATGGAGATAGGCGAACGCATAGCAGAGTTATTGCTTATAGCACCATGTCCAGTAGAAGATATTTTGGGGAAAATGAAGGACTTTGATCAACAAGAGATTTTGCAATTCATTCAATGGAAAATGGATATAGGGGAGTGGCAGTATAACGATAAACTGGAATTGTCACTTTCGAATTTTGACAATTCAAAGGACTTATAGAAGGGGCGATATTCAAGAATATTATCCAAAGCAAAATCAGTTGTCCCTAAAGAAAAACCGATGGTGGTACTTCTTGAAACCGTACTTTTGCCCATAATTTAATCGGTGCATATGCAAGCTACTACACGAATTGTATTAAAATCAGGCAAGGATCATAGCGTTTTGCGCCGCCACCCTTGGGTCTTCAGTGGAGCCATATCTCGAGTTGACGGAGATGTGCACAATGGCGATGTAGTAGAAGTGGTGAATAATCAAGGTCGTTTTTTGGCTTATGGACATGCAGCAGAAGGATCCATTGCTGTGCGTTTGTTCAGCTTTGATCAGACGGCTCCCGATCGTGGATTTTGGAAGAATAAAATTGCTCTGGCGTTTGAGTTAAGAAAAAAACTTGGGCTGATTGGCAATCTGAAAACCACGATCTACCGATTAATCCATGCAGAAGGTGACGGCATGCCTGGCTTGGTGGTGGATATCTATGGAAAGACAGCAGTCATTCAAACGCACAGTGTTGGAATGCACGAGATCAGACAGCTTTTAGCGGAATTAATTGTTGAAGTAGTTGGTGTAACAGCTGTCTACAACAAAAGTGCAGAAAAGTTGGATAAGAACAGCGATCAACGGGCACAGGATGAATATTTGATTGGTCAAAAGGGGAGCTCAGAATGTTTGGAGCATGAAGCACGATACAATATCGATTGGGAGACAGGCCAGAAAACTGGGTTTTTCATCGACCAACGCGAGAGTCGTCAATTGTTGGGAGAGATGTCACGTGGAAAGAAGGTCCTCAATACATTTTGTTATACGGGTGGATTTTCGATTTGTGCTTTAAATGGAGGTGCTTCATTGGCGCATAGCCTAGATAGCAGCCAAAAAGCGTTGGAACTCACCGAACAGAATTTGATACTTAACGGCTATGATCCGACCGTGCATAAGACCATTAAGGCCGATGCAGTTAACTACCTCAAAAACATCGAGGAAGATTACGATATTATTGTTTTAGATCCCCCTGCTTTTGCTAAACACCTAAGTGCGCGTCATCAAGCTATTCAAGCTTACACACGTATCAATGAAGCTGCAATGCGCCAAATCAAATCGGGCGGATTGATTTTTACTTTTTCATGCAGCCAGGTAGTTGATCGCAATTTGTTTGCAGGAACAGTGATGGCCGCCGCTATACAGGCTAAACGTGACGTGCGAATCATTCAGCGATTACAACAGCCAGGCGATCATCCGGTAAGCATTTTCCATCCCGAAGGTGAGTATCTTAAGGGCTTGGTGATCGAAGTTCTATAATCCTATTACTGCGTTTTTCTTTTCGATGTCACAGGAATCACAATGAGCCTGAGAAAACCTTATATGTCTCGGGCCATTCGGGCAGTTCGGGCAGTTCGCGAAATAGTCCGAATACTGAAGATCCACTGCCACTCATCGAAGCATACATTGCTCCTTGTTCGTAGAGTTGTGATTTTATCTTTCCAATTTCAGGAAAAAGCGTAGTAACGGGGGATTCAAAGACATTTACGACCTGTTTTTTCCATTCTTCAATTGTGCTGACGTGTAAATTTCGAAGATCGAATTGACCAGGTTGAGGACGAATATGGCTATAAGCTTGAGCGGTGCTCACGTGTAAACCCGGGTTAACAATGATGATATGCCAACCATTTAAATCGAGAGGGTGTGCAGTCATGATTTCTCCGCGTCCTTCGACATATGTAGGACGACATTGGACAAAAAAAGGACAATCACTTCCCAATTGTGATGCATAGGTTTCAAGCCTCGTATGGTTCAAGTTAAGGTTGAAAAGTTGATTCAATAGCACCAGCGTTTGTGCACCATCCGAACTCCCTCCACCAAGTCCAGCGCCAGACGGAATATTTTTATGCAAATAAATTTCGGCCTGAATGTGAGGAAAGTCTTTTTGAATCAATGAAAATGCCTTCCAAACAATGTTGTTTTCCTGATTACTGACTACCTGTTGTCCTGTTTGATGTATCTCACTTCGGTTATTTCTGGCAGGTACAATTTCTAAAATATCATTCCATAGCACGGGATAGAAAATGCTCTCAATAGAATGATAACCATCCGTGCGTTTGGCGGTGACGTGTAGCCCAATATTTATTTTACATGGCGGAAACAGTACCATATTATTCTTCTAAATAACCATAACCTTTGAGTCGACGGGAGTCGTTTCTCCAATTGTCGTCGACCTTAACATGCGTAGTGAGCATCACTTTTTTCTGCAAAAAGGATTCAATGTCTTTTCTTGCTTCAGTACCTATCTTCTTCAACATTTTTCCTTGATGGCCAATGATGATAGCCTTCTGCGATTCGCGCTCGGTAACAATTAGGGCATTCATATGAACGATATCAGGTTCATCGCGAAATGCTTCAATGACCACTTCTGTGCTGTATGGAATTTCTTTGGAATAATTCAGGAAAATTTTCTCGCGGATAATTTCCGATGCAAAAAAACGAACTGACTTATCGCTCAATTCATCTTTTGGGAAGTAGGCTGGCGATTCAGGAAGCACTTGAATGATCTGTTTCAACAAGAGGTCAATTTGTAATTTATGCAATGCAGAAACAGGGAAAATTTTGGCGTTGGGCAACTCCACAGACCAATGGTCGAATGCTGTGTTAGCGCCCTCATTTCCAACAACATCATATTTGTTCAAAACCACAAACACAGGAATGCCAGATTTTTTGATTTTATTGAGTGTAGCCTCATGCATGGGTTTTTTCTCAGACAAGTCGATCACCAATAAAATAAGATCAGCGTCCACTAATGCACTGCCTACAAACTTCATCATGCCTTCATGGAGTTTGTATTTAGGGTCCAAAACACCCGGCGTATCGCTATAAACGATTTGATAATCAGCTCCATTGAGAATGCCCATAATACGATGACGGGTCGTTTGGGCTTTGGGAGTGACGATACTCAATTTTTCACCCATTAGGGCATTCATCAACGTGGATTTACCCGCATTGGGATTGCCGATAATGTTTACGAAACCTGCTTTGTGCTTGCTTTCCAAAAGTTTTTTTTCTGTTGTTGTATGTAAGAGCAAAAGTAGTGTATATTTGCACCCCTCAAAGAGAAAACGTTTTCACTGATTTGAGACGGTCGAAAGACGATTAGGAAAAGAGCAATGTTGATTATGAACCAACCATAATCCATGAAAAATATATTGCGGGGTGGAGCAGTTGGTAGCTCGTTGGGCTCATAACCCAAAGGTCGTAGGTTCGAGTCCTGCCCCCGCTACTACAGATCCCTTTTCGAAGGGATTTTTTATTTGGGGCAGACGAGAAGTTTATCCCGATGAATCGGGAAGTCCTGCCCTCGCTGCTACTGGAGAATTGCAATTCTCCCCTTAAAGATCCCTTTTCGAAGGGATTTTTTATTTAGGGCAGACGAGAAGTTATCCTTTACGCTTTCGGGGTCACCATAGATATCGAGAACACGCCCTAGCTACTGGGCTCCATCTATTGCTGATGGCTCA
>JBDKJN010000476.1:0-5617 GCA_039796595.1 Bacteroidota bacterium | reverse complement strand
TGTAGTCTCTAAAGAGTTCTACACATCCAAATTATTTGCGTCAACCGAATCGTCATTCGGTTAAATGCCATGTCTCTCAGTATGCTAAACCTTTTGCAACTTTAAGGCTATATTCTGTTTCTCTGCATATTCCATCAAGTCTGCTACTGCTATCCGACGATGTGAATTCATTTTTGTAAATCGTATCGCACCAGCTTCTAAGAGTTTTACCACGTGAGGTCTTGAAACATTGAGCATATCTGCGGCCTGCTGTGTCGTTAATTCCATTTCAGAATGATATAAAGCTACTGATCTGCCCTTTGCAACATGAGCCATCATTTCTTTGAACATCAAAACCGAACGGGTTGGAATCTCCACAACATCCTGAACACCAGGGACAACAAGATGCACGTGTTTGCTTCCGTTTTCTTTAATGTATTCAGCTAATCGGGACAATCCATCGATAGAGGTCTCTGCAATGGTTTGTTCATTCCTTTTGGTTGTTTTTAACCAAGGTTTCATAAGAAGGTCTAATTTATTTTCCGAGACAAACTTACTCGAAATTCAAAAACCCTAAAATCAATTAACAAAATCGTCTTGCATGTTATTAACAATTCAAATACCAACTCATTACCACTAAAACTCAATCCATTAATATCCTTCTCATCATTTTAATTAATAAAAAGTAACGGTTTAGCTCTCATTCATTCTTTTTAATCCCAGGTAGCAGTCCATTCCCAAACAATTAAACATACCATGAACGTATTACCAAAGAGTAAAATCAACGGAGACCCCATTTGATTCTTAACTTCTAATCGAGCACTAATCCGAAATCATTGATTGAGATCCTTCGTCGCGGCTGAGTTGACATGAAGGATCTTTTGGATTGAAACGAAATTGCACATCGATGTGAAGTAAAGAGTTAATCCGCTAAAAAAAAGTTCCACGCACCTCGATTACTCATCATTCCGAAATAAAAACATGAATCTTGAGAAGCTTTCAAATCCCTCCAGTTGAACCTTGTAATAGACGATCTACACAAAAAAGTGCGAGAAACAATACATGTCCGCTATTAGGAATTCTTAATCACAGCGTCACTCTCGTTTCTATTTATTTGAAACACCCAAAAAATAGCTTATGAAATGCCTTATGGAGACTTCATTCCTTACCTTCGCAGCCTAAAATAAAAAGGAACGCATGCCACAAATCAGCACTAAGGCCCATGATATGCCGGCCTCGCCAATTCGTAAACTCGTACCATTTGCCGAAACTGCAAAAAAAGCCGGACGTAAGGTTTATCACCTCAACATTGGACAACCCGATATTGAAACACCCGAAATCGTCCGTCAAAAAATGCAGCAATTGGATTTGAAGGTGGTCGAGTACAGTAATAGCGAAGGTATTGTCGCATATCGCGACGGATTGGTGCAATATTACGGCAGCAAAGACATCACGTTGAGCCGCGAACACATTATGGTCACCACTGGTGGATCAGAAGCTTTGGTTTTTGCTTTTATGACGTGCTTTAATCCTGGTGATGAAGTTATCATTCCTGAACCGTTCTACGCCAACTACAACGGATTTGCAGTTATGGCGGGAGTTAAGGTGGTTCCTGTGATGAGTAGCATTGAAACCGGTTTTGCATTGCCTCCTATCGAAGCTTTTGAAGCTTTGATCACTCCCAAAACAAAAGGTATTCTCATCTGTAACCCCGGCAATCCAACAGGTTATTTGTATAGCAAAACAGAATTAGAAAGCCTTCGCGACATCGTCAAAAAACACGACTTGTTCCTAATGGCTGATGAGGTATATCGCGAGTTTGCCTATGATGGTGCACAACCTTATAGCGTAATGAATTTGGCAGGCATCGAAGATCAGGCGATCATGATCGATAGCGTGAGTAAGCGTTATAGCATGTGTGGTGCTCGTATTGGGGCCTTGATCACCAAAAACCGTTTGGTTATGGCAGCTGCATTGAAGTTCGCTCAAGCCCGCTTGTCACCACCAACATTTGGTCAAATGGCTTCTTTGTATGCCCTTGAAACGCCTCATTCATACTTCGAAGGGGTGGTAGAAGAATATGTCAAGCGTCGTGATATCCTAGTGGATGGTCTGAACGCAATTCCTGGAGTTAAATGTCCAAAACCGAAAGGTGCGTTTTATTGTATAGCAGAATTGCCGATCGATAACAGCGATGCATTTTGCCAATGGATGCTGGAAAAATTCGAATACAATAACGAGACTGTTATGATGGCACCTGCAACAGGTTTTTACTCCAAGCCAGAACCAGGAATGAAACAAGTTCGTTTAGCTTATGTCTTGAATCAAGAAGCTTTGCGGTCGGCCGTGCGTTGTCTGGAAGAAGGTCTCAAAGTATATCCCGGACGTACTCTATAATTGATATGTGAGGGTTTGCCAAGAAAGCAAAACCTAAGTTGTTGTAAAGTCCTTTAGGTGAAGGATAAAAATGCAGCACCCAATAGTGCGATAACAACAACGCCTATGAGTGCCACTAAGGATAGAACGGCAAGTACCAAACCTGCTGCTGCTAGTGCCTTGCCTGAATATCGATTTCGAGCCATATGAATGTCTTCTAAGGCCATTCGACTCCATTTGAATGCAAGTAAAGCTGTGACCAACAGCGCCACAGCCAAACACAAGATGACCACGGTACCTAGGCCTGAAACCAATATTGGAGCCAAGACACAACCCATCGCAATCGCTCCCATCACAAACGATAAACCAGCGTGAGGATGCATTTGTTTGTGCCCAACACCATTTCCACGTATTGTTACAGACTCATCAATTTTGGCCTCTTGGGTTGTTTTGGCATTATTAGTAATCCGCTTTGGAGATACCTCTAGAACTGAATTTGGCTCAGCCTTGTCCGAAGCAAATGTTGAATCTGTACGAAGACCACTTGGTACGATTGACTCGGCCATTTTTGGTGGGACAACAACTTCGTTGATCTCTGAATTTTTTGTTGGTACACTATTTTCACCAGAATTGATCTTTGGCCACTCCACATGCCATCCTGGGCGATACAGTCTTTTTTCCATGCTACAGCTTGAAAAACAAGCCATCAAAAAGATGATAACCACCACTTGTAGGACTTGATATGTCGCAGGTTTAGAATTCACTCCTGCGAATATAACAATGAATCGCTCCGATCAACTTAGTCTAAAAAAGCGAATCCTGCCCTAGGGTGGCGCCTATTGAGCAGGATTCTTTTGGATTCACTTAAGTAAACGATATTAACCAATCTCTTAAGACAGGTTCCGGGTGGAAACCAAGGTCCTATTATTTAAGTGGGTTCAATGATACTACTAAGAATATTTCTAGGCAACAAAGTTTATCAACACCTACAAATTCGACGATTCAACTTTCGTATTGAAGGCGACATTGGCTCGACCAATTAACCTTTGGAGCGCTCTGACCGGGTTTTCTCGATGATACTTCGTTTGATTCTGCTCAATGCTTCCGGAGTGATGCCCAGGTAGGAAGCAATATGATGTTGTGCAACTCTCAACTCCATGTGAGGATATTTCTGAATCAAATCGATATACCTCTCCTCAGCACTTTTACTCATCGTGCTAATCATGCGCATTTGTCCCGCCACATAGGCCGATTGCAAAAGAATCCGAAAGTACTTTTCGAACTTCAAATTTTTGGAGTAAAAAGCCTCTTGATCAGCGCGGTTCAGCAAGAGCAGCTGAGTATCCTCCAAGGCCTCTACACTGTAATGCGCAGGAGCTCCAGTGATAAAACCCAAGAGATCACCCGCCCACCAATCTTCAAATCCAATTTGCATGGTATGTTCATGTCCCTTTCCGTCGGTATAAAACGTACGCATGCAGCCACTCACAATGTACGCAGTAGCGTCATTCACGTCTCCTGGTCGTGTCAAAAATTCGCGTTTCTTAAGTTTGTATGGAGTAAATAAGGCATAAAACGCTCTCCATTCCTCATCAGTGATTTCGATTCGTTTAGCGACATGATTACGTAGCATTTCTGACATAGCACTGCTTGATTTAAGGTTTAGAATGGTAATTCAAAAATGTAAATGGGACATTCTCTACTTGGTAACCCAATTTTCGAAACATGGTGAGAACGCCTCTATCCCCCGCCAAGTGAAGGGCTCCGACAGCCATAAAGGTAGGTCCCGATTCAAAATATGGCAATGCTCTTTCCATAAAACGATCGTTTCTACTGTATAGAACTGCATCAAAAAATGCGTTTTGCAATGCGTCATTCTCATCCATTATTCTGGACATTGCGGTCAGGTTCTGTTGATAATAATGCATCACGATATCGTTGGTAATCACATGGCTAAATTGCTTTCCTCTGGCCGATTCCAGCAATAATTTTACCTGAACATCCAGCGGGATCGAGGCCACCGAAGCCATCTGTTCATCCCATGATTCAATCCCATAGGTGGCTATACCACAGGAATCGGCCAAGTGCTGGAATCTCACATCCATCGCTTCATTCAACATCGACTCCTGATCGGTACTTACCCGCTCTAACTCCTCCATTTGTTGCACCATAAAAAGAACAAAAACAGGATACAAATTATTCTTGAGCAACTGGCCCATTGGCGGCAGTTTATCCTCGAGGTAGAGATCGATCTCACGCATTTCCTCCGGAGAATACAAACTACTTAAATCGCCTTCCGGCAGCATCATCAACTCTGCCATCTTTTGAGGATCTGGCAATTTTGACAAATCACCTTCTAACAATACGGTTTGACAGCGATGCATGGCATTATAGACTGTCGAATCCATACTATTGGCTATGCTATCAGAAGTATGCATTGTACCGAAGACATAACCTGTATGGCCATGGCCAGTAACTCTCCACAACAAACCTTGTTGTGATATGACGGTTTGTGTAATAAACAAACCACCGATGAATGTTATAAGTGCTTTTGAATTTGTCATTGTACCGTTTGGAAAAGTACATCGTCAATAGACAACTTAGTTAGAAAAAGCGTTAAAAAAATGCTTTCTCCTTTGAGCAACGATATGTTTCTGGCTAAAATTGCACATGCACGATCCTTTGCGTTTTCCGATTGGGCCTTTTGTAATGCCCGAAGCACCCACCGTTGAAATGTTTCAAGATGCTATTACAACTCTTGCAAAATTTCCGACTGCTCTGCAACACACGTTAGCTCTTTTGCCTGAAGGAGCGCTTGATCAGCCTTATCGACCTGGAGGTTGGACTGGTCGCCAAGTTGTTCATCATCTAGCTGATAGTCATATGAATTGTTTGTTGCGTATCAAATGGGCGCTTACCGAAGATCAACCCACCATACGCCCCTACTTTGAAGATCGCTGGGCGGAGCTCACAGACGCTGTTAACTATCCTGTTGGATCCAGTCTACAAATTCTTCAAGGTGTGCATCAGAAAATGGCGCACATTCTCGCGCAACTCAATGAAGAAGAACTCAACCGGACGTATTACCACCCGCAAAACGAACGCCACGTTCCTCTTCGAGAAACCATTTTTCTTTATGCGTGGCATTGCAAGCATCACATGGGGCATCTTCTCTTATTGGCACCTCATACATCTTAAACTCCGCAGATCCCTGCGGAGTTATAAGAAGTACGTGAAGGATTTATAATTACGATTTCACTAT
>JBDKJN010000475.1:0-2840 GCA_039796595.1 Bacteroidota bacterium | reverse complement strand
GGATCGTTTACGTCTGGTGACAACGAAGCGGTTCGATTGGTAGGTCCTATAGCACCAGCTACATAACAGGTTTTGCCGGTTTTTGATCGATAGTTGTCACGAGCTACAACTGCGCATTGCGCACTTGCTAAATTGAGTTCATAACTCAATGACTCCATGTGATAATCGGCTTGTGATATGCGCTGTGCGTTAAAAGTATTGGTTTCAATAATGTCTGCGCCAGCTTCCAGATAAGCTTCATGAATTGCCGTGATAATATCGGGCCTTGTAATGCTCAACAGGTCATTATTACCTGCCACATCACTTGCATGACTTGCAAATCGCTCTCCTCTGTAATCGGCTTCTTTTAGACGATACTTCTGGATCATTGTGCCCATAGCGCCATCAAGGATCAGAATACGTTCTTCTAATGTTTTGAATATGTCCATCGTTCTTTACTAAGGTGCTATCGAGAACAATGGGACACGAAAGTGTCTTGAGTTTCCGCTTCATCTCCCCCACACTGTGGGAAGGAGTTGGCACCCGGCTCGTTGATTTCGAATCATTGACACGGGTTGCTAGGATTTCACAGGGCCTTGTCCCTCCATCCTTCTCGATAAAGCGGGGCAAATATACGTATTACTAGCTATGACCACAAGATTAATTTAAAGTAATAGTCCATACAATAACGCATTAGGAGCTCTGGTATATGCTCAGAGTTTGCTAAATGTTAATGTGTGCTTAAGGGGGTGGTTTGTGCTGGGAATATGTTACATTTTTGTTCTTGATCAGGGGTAGAACTAGGGGCAATACAGTCGGTTTTATCGCTATTCTCGTATATTTGATGCCGCCAATTACAGAATGTATCGGTGTATATGGTGGCAATTAAACTTTTTGTTCTGGACCAAATGAGAAATTTACTGTTGTTAGTCTTTTCGCTGAGCTCAGTTGTGTTATCTGCTCAGGTTTTACCGTATACTTTTCAAGTGCTCAATGAGCCTTACACACAACTCGAAGATGCCATTAGCCTTAATGGTAACAGCAATTGGGAAGACCCTGATTATCTTATTCCGATTGGATTTAATTTCTTTGGATTTGGCGAATGGAACAGTGAAATGACCTTCGGAGGCGTGTTCGGGTATGGTGGTGAACTTTTTTTAGGCTCATTCGATGGCTCTCAACCTCTCAATCATCTCGCGCCATATAGCCTCGATATTCACGACCCAAATGTTTTGACCAACGAACTGCCGGTTGGTCATATTTATCAGAAAATAGACGGCACCGCACCGAATCGAATCTGTAAAATCGAATGGCGTAATGTAGGATTTTACCTTGATGAGACAGGTGAAATGCGAATGAACTTCCAAATGTGGTTGTACGAAACAAGCAATCGAATCGAATACCGCTATGGACCTAGTGAGAATTTTAATTTGGAGTCGGTTCAGGAATTGACCGGTATTTTCATTGGACTGTCCAAAGACTTCGATTTTAATACGTTTACATTCAATTATCTCTGGACATTAAGCGGAGATGCAGATGCTCCAAGCATTGAATCCTATGACAGTTTTAGTATCGACTTTCAAATTGCAGATCAAGTGCTACAGAACCCAGCTGAAGGCACTGTTTACCGATTTGATAACCTGGAGATTGCTGTTCCGGAATTTGAAAAAAACACCTTGCGTGTTCATCCTAATCCTGCTTCTTCCTATTGCACAATAACAATGGAAGAAATGCCTGAGGATCGTAATATCAAAATCATCGACGCTTTGGGTAGAGTAGTGCTCAACATTCCTGTCCAAAGCTTGCAGGAGCGAATCGACCTTTCTGAATTGCCCAATGGCGCCTATGCCGTTATGGGGCTATATTCTACGGGGGTGCAAACCAAGAGTTTGGTTGTGAACCGCTAAGCTTTGAGAGTCTGACAGGTAATTTGGAAATTCTCTCGGCATTCACCTACCTTTGGCCGCAAAATTTTTTTAATCAAACGAATACATGCCTTATTTATTTACAAGCGAATCGGTTTCCGAAGGTCATCCAGACAAGGTTGCCGATCAAATCTCGGATGCGTTGATCGATAATTTCCTCGCTCAAGATCCTTCTTCAAAAGTGGCTTGCGAAACACTTGTTACCACTGGCCAAGTTGTTCTTGCTGGTGAGGTGAAATCTAACGCATACCTCGATGTGCAAGATATCGCGCGTGGTGTGATCGAGAAAATTGGATACACCAAAAGCGAGTATATGTTTGAAGCAAAGTCTTGCGGAATTCTTTCTGCAATTCACGAGCAATCTCCAGACATCAATCAAGGTGTAGAACGCAAAAAGCCTGAAGAACAAGGCGCTGGTGACCAAGGTATGATGTTCGGTTACGCTTGTCGTGAAACGGATAATTATATGCCGCTTCCGCTTGAACTCGCACATTTGTTGTTGCGTGAACTTGCTGCTATTCGCCGCGAGGGTGAGGCTGGCAAAAGCAAAGTCATGAAGTATTTGCGCCCTGATGCTAAGAGTCAGGTTACCATTGAGTACTCAGACGATAATCAACCTGTGCGTATCGATGCGATCGTGATCTCAACACAACATGACGACTTCGCTAAAGACGCAGTGATGTTGAAACAAATCAAAGAGGATGTTATCAATATCTTGATCCCAAGAATCAAAAAGAAATTGCCTAAGCGTGTCCAAGGTTTGTTCAACGATAAAATTAAATACCACGTTAATCCAACAGGTAAATTTGTAATTGGTGGTCCACACGGTGACACTGGTTTGACTGGGCGTAAAATCATCGTGGATACATACGGCGGTAAAGGCGCTCACGGTGGAGGTGCATTCAGCGGTAAGGATCCTTCTAAAGTGGATCGTTC
>JBDKJN010000474.1:0-3548 GCA_039796595.1 Bacteroidota bacterium | reverse complement strand
AGTGGTAAATCCAGGATAGCACGCAAATGCTGCTCATATTGTGAAGTGATATTGGCCTCGATGGTATGGTGCCCGCTGTTATGCGGACGTGGCGCCATTTCGTTAACCAAAACACTTCCATCGGCCAAAACAAAAAGTTCTACCGCCAAAAGACCCACAAACTGAGACGATTCAACAATCTGTTGTGCTATTGATTGGGCTTGTTCAGCTACCGATTCAGTCACATTCGCCGGGCTGAACAAGAATTCCACCAAATTGGCTTCTGGGTTGAATTCCATTTCTACCAAAGGGAAGGTTACCATTTGGCCAGATGCATTTCGTGCCACCAGAATTGCAATTTCTTTGACAAAGGGAACTAATTCTTCAATCACGCTAGGACAATCAAAAGCCTTGTCCAAATCTGCAACCGAGCGCAACACCTGAACACCCTTGCCATCATATCCACCTGTGCGCATTTTCTGTACACATGGTTGATCAAAATTTGCGGTCATTTCCGCCTTGTCCTTCACCAAAGTAAAGGGCGCTGTCGGAATTCCATTGTCCTTATAAAATTGCTTTTGCAACCCTTTGTCCTTCACCATTTCCAAAAACGCCGGAGGTGGATACACCTTAACTCCCTCTGAAGCCAACTGTTTCAACGCATCGACATTGACATTTTCGATTTCGATTGTCAGAACATCGAGGCCTTTTCCAAAGCGCATTACTGCATCGAAGTCGTTGAGAGAACCCTGCGTAAATCCATGCACCAGGTGACTGCATGGCGCATCAGAAGCGGGATCCATGCAATGGATGCGAACGTCATAATGAATGGCCTCTGCCAAAAGCATACGCCCCAACTGACCGCCGCCCAACATACCTAGACGGAAAGGACTGGAATAGAATTTTTTCACGACGCGAAGGTAAGTCGAGACTAGAATAAATTGAATTAGCGTATGGATTATAGACGTATTTTCTCATTCGCAATTACCTTTGGGATCATCCATGCAAGTAAATGAACATACTCCCCTAAAACGCCTTATTCAACAAGCGTACTCGGCTGAAAAAGCTGCGGCATTCGCTTATCAAGGGCATGCAACCAGTCTAAAAGACCCCAAACAAAAGCGCTTGGTGCGTCAAATTGAAATGGACGAATGGCACCACCGTGCAGTGATGTTGGAGTTGATGGCGCGCTACGATTTCAGACCTTCTATTTGGTACGAATTGCGTTTTGCTGTGGTGGGTAAAATCATTTCGTCTGCATGTTTTGTCATTGGTCGATTCATGCCCATCTATTTTGCTGGCCGACTCGAAAGCGGCAACGTATGTGAGTATTTCAGAATGATCCATCTTTTTCACGAAATAGGAATAACGGAACATGACCAAATGCTGTACGACCTTGGTGTAAAGGAAAAAGAACATGAAGCATTGTTCTATGATTGGGTAAAAGATGATCCATGGTTGCCTTTTTTTGAAAAGTGGTTCAACTGGGGCCGCGATGCCCAACTCAATGATGTAGAATTAGAAAACCTGCGCCCATCAAGTGAATCTGAAATGTATTGTAAGAATTCTACGCATTCATGATTCACAGCAAGACATTCCTACTCCAATTTTAAGAGTCAGCCTTCCAAGACGCAAGGCAGAGTTGATGATGCCACCAACGCTAATTTCTTCGTAATATCGTGGTCATATTTTGAAACCAATGAAACGTATTTTATCATTCTTATTGATTGGCGCAGCTTGCCTAAATCTCAACGCACAAACCCTCAACTCTACTGAAAGTGTTGAATACGACCCCGCCAACGGACGTTTTTTGGCGAGCAATGGCAGCTCTATTATCCATGTGGATGGGAATGGAAATGAAGTGGCTTACTTCGGCGATGCTGAAGCGGACTACGGCATGGAAGTCATGGGCAGTTTGTTGTATGCCATCGTCGGAAATCAAGTCATTGGGTATGACCTCACCACGGGCGATGCTGTGACCAGCATTACAATCAGCGGTGCACAATTCTTGAATGGCATGGCAAGTGATGGCGTAAACAGATTGTGGGTAACGGATTTCAGCGCGAAAAAAATTCATGAAATCGACTGTTCTGATATCGGAAATCTGAGCTCGAGCATTGTGGTAAACAATACTGTTTCAACGCCAAACGGCATTTGCTACGACGGTGCCAATAGCAGATTGGTATTTGTGAGCTGGGGTAACAGTGCGCCCATCAAAGCAGTGAGTCTTCCTAATTATTCGGTAACCACAATCGTAGCCAATTCAGGTGTTGGAAATATCGATGGTATCGATCACGACAACAACGGTAATTTTTATATTTCTTCTTGGTCGCCTACACGAATAACAAAATGGAGCAGTGAATTCACCGTTGATGAAATCATCACAGTGACCGGTATGAGTAGCCCAGCAGACATTTGTTATGCTCCTGAAAACGACACTCTTGCTATCCCTAACTCTGGTAACTCAACTATCAAATATGTCGGTTTTACCGATATCAATGTATTCGAGCAACAACAAGAAGAAGGTTATTTGCTTTGTTTCCCAAACCCTATGACTCCCGCAAGCGTTATCGCTTTTGAATTATTGGTTTCTGGTCGTGTACAACTGCAATTGATGGATGCTCAAGGTAAGGTGGTTGCGACCGTTTTGGACGAACAAATGCCCGCTGCAAAACACAAAGTAGTGCCTCAATTGAATGGCCTTGCCGCCGGTACCTATTTTTGGGAGTTGACACAAGATAGCGGTGTATCCAGGACTTCTGTGGTCATCGCCGAATAATTGTTAGTGCATGAAATATTGCTTCTCTATACTATTGGCAGTTTTTGGTTTTTTGTTCTCGCCTTCTATATCGGCTCAAATAGATGAGCACGGTCCAGTCGTCAAGAATAAAAAAGAACAAAAAGACAGACCCTCTTTCAAAGAGCGATTGGTATATGGTGGAAATGTAGGAGCCTTCTTTGGCACTGCTACTTTTGTCAATATCAATCCGATGGTGGGTTATAAAATTACCGAACCGTGGGCGGCAGGTATAGGTATCAACTACTTGTATTACAATACACCTGCATTTCGTGGATCATTGTTTGGAAAAAGTGTTTGGACCCGACATTACTTCCTCGAACAATTTTATGCCCATGCCGAATTCGAATCGATCCGTTATGGTCAGACCGGTTATCGAGAACTGGACAAACGCAATGTGAATGTGGCCTTGATTGGTCTCGGTTATCAAAGTAATTATTTCGGGATTGCAGTGCTCTACGATCTTATTCAAGATCCGTATTCCCCTTATAGTACGCCACTCTTCAGGATAGGTGGCATGATGGGCATTGGAAATTAAGCGTTGAATTCCGAGTAGAAATTCTCATCTGAATTATACCCAGATTATGCAGTGCCTTTCCATTACGATCCAAAACCCCTATGCGTTCGTGTATCCCGTTGGGGCGGGACAGGCTTTGCCCGTGTCGAATGTTCATCGTGAGGATTATCACGCCTGCGCACTCAAAACTTGCGCGAGCACACAAATTCTTTGGGCTTTTGAATCTCAACGACTAAACGCACCGCATAATCTGGG
>JBDKJN010000473.1:0-7894 GCA_039796595.1 Bacteroidota bacterium | reverse complement strand
ACATTGGTGTTCTGATACATGTCCCCCAAGAACTGATTGATACTCTCATTCTCAACACCACTTACCTTGGTTGCTTTGATGATTTCTTTCGAGACTTTTGGATTTCTGCGATAATAATATTCCGACAATGATTCGGTCATGAATACAGGCAGATAGGGCTTTTCCTGCGTGGTGTCCACACCTTCAAAAACAAACTCAAAGGGCTTAAAAATTTTGCGGTCCTGAAATTTTTCTGAAATGTTATTGAGGTCGAACTCCACCTTGTTGTACACTTCATATTCATAGGCCATCAACTTCTCTCTATTGTTGATGTCTTTGTTCCGCAAAATGTTCTTGACTAGCGCTATAGCTGGATTCACCTCATCCTTTGGCTTCACGATAACTTCGGTGGTAGTAACGGCCGATGGGGCAAGTTCAAAGTTAATTACGCTTGTTACGCCTTGCTTGACACGTTTGGTTGTCGTCTCATAACCCAAGGCTATGACCCGCAAAGAATCACTGCTGTAGAATGTTTCTATGCGAAAATTACCATCCAGATCGGTGTTCGTGGCTGACTTTGTCCCCACAAAAACAACCGGTACGAAAGGAACGCCTTCTTTAGTGGTGGCATCTATTACGCGACCGCTGACAATAGTTTGTTGCGCCCAACCTGCTACTGAGCCCAGTAGAAACAAACCAATAAGAGTGAGGTGTATGTGTAATTTCATGCAGGTCTTACTACGGAATAGTCTCAAACTAGTTGTTATTCTACTTTCCGTCAAGGATCGGGTCCAATCGTACGCTAACAAAAATACAACTTTTCATCTCTCCCGCAATATTCTTATGTGCGGTTACATCGGAAAGCCTCTTCGTGTAAGAACTATTTGCCCTGATCCTTTTTCCAACCCGCGTGACTATTCAAACTGCAGCGCAACCATTCTTCATACAAATCCACATCGGATTCATAATCTTCAATGGGCGACATCATTGTGCTGTCGGCAGACAATATCGCATACATAGGTTGTGCGTTGTTGTTAAATGTTTCGGTCTGAAGTGTGGTCCATTTGCTGCCTATGGTCTTGATATCTTTTGTGCGACCGTCGCCTGTGACATATTGAAACTGTTCGCCCGCCGATAACTCAGTGGTCTCATCGACATAAAGTGAGACCATGATGAAGGAGGTGTCCAGTAAATGTTTGATTTGTGGATCCGGCCAGACATTCTCTTCCATTTTACGGCAGTTCACACACGCGTGCCCTGTGAAGTCCACAAATATGGGTTTACCCGTTTCGCGCGACAATTGGAAAGCCTTATCCAAATCATTCACAATGATGTTGAACTCCGATTTGTGGTCATAAATGGAATAAGTCCATGGCGGTGGGAAACCACTCAAAAACTTCATCTTACCAAAATGTTCATTGTCCAGAACACCAGGAACAATGCGCAACGTGAAGGCCGCTATTGCAATAGTAAATCCAAGCTTAAGGCCCTTCAACGGTGTGGTGCTGTAATAGCCCTTCTTCGGTGCGAATCGCTTGAGCATATAAGCCAACCACAATACTCCTAGGATGATCCACAATGCAAAGAATACTTCACGTAACAAAACATGCCATTGAGAAACCAAATCCGCATTGCTTAAAAACTTAATAGCAAACATCAATTCTAAGAATCCAAGAGAGACCTTGAAGTCCTGCATCCATCCGCCTGATTTTGGCAATTTCTTCAACAAGCTTGGGAAAGCTGCAAACAACCCAAATGGCAATCCCAACGAGATACCAAAGCCCGTCATAGCCGCTGTCACTTTGGTTGCCGGCAAGGACAATTCCATGCCTAAGAAATTCACCAAAGCTTGCCCTTGATCACTGTAAATGCTGCCGATAACCGTACCCAAAATAGGACCCGTGCAGGAGAACGAAACAATGGCCAACGTCAGCGCCATGAAGAAAATACCGATCAATCCACCGAGGTTGCTGGCCTTGTCTACTTTGTTGGCCAATCCACTGGGTAGTGTGATTTCAAAATACCCAAAAAATGAAATCGCAAACACAACAAACACAACGAAGAATCCAATATTAATCCAAGGGTTAGTGGCCACTTGATTCAAAACACCTGGATCAATGTTCTTGCTCAAATGAAATGGCAAAGACAAAATGAAATAAATCAACAAAATGAAAAAGCCGTAAAGGATGGCTTGTTGCTTGCCCTTACTCCCTTCCGAACCTTTGGTAAAAAAACTTACCGTTAATGGAATCATTGGGAAGACACATGGTGTCAATAAGGCCAATAATCCACCAATAATACCAAACACAAAAATGGCCCACAATGAATAGTCTTGCTCTTCTTTCTGACAACCGCGCGGATTGGCCAAGTCAACGCTTGACCACTTAAATGCATCGCGTTTTGTTGTGTCAATTGCCAAAACAACAGAGCTCGTGTCTACGTCTAAATCTGTTGAATCCAATTCCAAACTATCAACAGCAACCTTAGTTGGCTCACCAAGTGGAGTCACCTTCAATTCAAACTGAAAGGGTTCCGGAAATGTACATTTTTCGTCATCGCATGCCTGATATGACATTTCGCCCTTCACTACAAAGGGCTTACCACTTAGAATCTGAATCTTTTTTGAGAATGTGGCGTTATTCTCATAATAATTCAATTCCGCCTCATACTGAACATCAAAATGACTGATATATGGGCCACCTGTCAAACGTCCGGCGGCTTTATACGAATCCGAGCGCTTCAACTTCATTGTCGTAGCAATCGGAGGAAACTCGACTGGCCCATTGCTCACTTTTGTAGCATATAAGTGCCACTTGGGTTCAATGGTCGCTTTAGCTACTATCTCGGCTTCATCCAGGTTAATCACATTCACTTCAAACGACCATTTGACTGGGTCAACCATTTGTCCGAAACTCAACAATCCGGCGCTTAAGAATACGATTGTCGTAATGAATGATTTGATTCTAAACATACTTTTTCTGTTTTCTGATTCTGAGCAAACTTAACGTTGATATGGGTTTAAGGTTCCTGTATCTTTCCCCTCTCCTTGGATTTTTACCCCTTTTCATTTTCGGAGTATTTACCCCGTCTTTTGAAATTTTTGGCAATTTAGTGCATTGTGATTGTTTAACTCCAATCCAACAAAACGCTCTTTGATCATTATGCAAAACACTACGTTCATAAGCGGTAGCAAAGTGTTTAGCGCGGAGACTCCAATCCAAACATAAACCTTCAAGTTACCATCGAATGGAACAAATACCCCAACTCTTCCGGATACTTATACATTGTGATCTTGTTTTCTTGACAGCAACAAGACGTTAGCTCAATAACTTTTTTTTGCAACAAAAAAGGTCTCTGCTTGCGCCGAGACCTGAAATGCCACGTGGTGGTTTGTTTATAGTTAGGTAAATCTTACTTCATGTATACAGGCCAGTGGAACACTAATTCCTCCTCGCAATAACACTCGATCGTGACCGGTAGCCACAACTTGGGTGCGTATGCGTGTGCACTTCGAACGATCTTCTACTGTGATGATAACTTCCTGACCGGGGTAAGCTTCGGACGTTGCTGCTTTGAGCAATTGCGCGTTACGTCGAACGCGTTGAGGGACACTCTTTAGCACATCTTCATGTGGTGCTTCAATATGATTAACGATTTCATAATCTTCTTCAGTAATTCGTATCCCTTGCGTCATCTTGAACATTTTCAAATTGTCCATTTTTAACGCCACAACTTCTTCAATGTTTCAGTCGTCGTGATTTTTTCTGATCATTAAAACTCGATCGCCATCCTCTGCTCGACACAACTCACTCAGCACAAGTCCTTCCACCCAATAAACTCGGTGGCCATGAGCCCAAACCCGCACATGCTGTTTGTCGTGTTGTTCGACCTTTTTCTGTATCAGAAGTCTTGCAACGCGTTTATGCCCCGACATTCCAAAGGGTTGGATTTCATCTTCCATTTGTGACGGGCGAATCTGCAGCGGCCATTGAATAGCGTCCAGCTTCATGACTATAGAGGTAGCGCTCAGTCGATCGCGCTCCTTATTGTAATCTGCCAAATCAACATACCAATCGCCAATTTCACACGGTAAATCAGCCAACTCAAGGTGTTTGACCTCTCCATCCTGAATGGTTATGGGCACCAACCGCACACCCGCCCTCTCTTTATAAAAACGCCACGTCTTAAGCTCTTTCGATGCACCTGTTTTTGATTGCCACAAGTGCAAAATAGTTGCGGCAGTTGTTGCGGGTAGTCCCAATTGAACCGCCCAACTCCAGAGACGGTATTGTGGCAATGGCTCGCTGAGCAAAACGGAGATGTCAAGCCGAAATTCGCCATTTGGCAATGACGTGAGCCACTTGTCCTGATCGCCCATATTGGCCTGTAGAAACGCTTCCACTTCCTGCAAAATCTCTGCACGTTGCAAAAGTGATCCGCGCCACTGGGGTACACAAGCATCCAACTCAGGCACTACATTATGTCTTAAGCGATTCCGTGTATAGTGATTGGTATAATTGGTGGCGTCATCGCGAAATTGAATTTGGTGTAATTCGATTTGCTCATTGATCTGTTCGCGATTCATATGCAACAACGGACGCCATATGCCCGCTAAATAACGTTGCATGCCTCTCATCGAGGCCAATCCTCCTCCACGCAGAAACTGAAATAATATGGTTTCGAGTTGATCATCTTGATGGTGCGCAATAGCCACTCCTATGGCCTCATGGTTTTGACGAAGGGTATCAAAAAAAGTGTAACGAATCTTCCGTGCCTGTTCCTGAATAGATGTATTATCCAATTCCTCGGGCGCTACATGATACACCTCGATCTGCAATTGATGCTTGGAACAAAACGCGCGAACCAAGAATTCGTCTGCATCGCTGTCTTCAGCTCTCAAACGATAATTAACATGAGCTACAATGAGTTTCAGTGGAAGCTGCTTTAAATAATGCAATAGCAACATGCTGTCTCTGCCACCACTCACCCCTACAATAATGGTCTGCCCCTGTAGCCCATACACAACAAGGTCTCGGGCAATATGATCCGTGCTAGACTTCACTTGAATCTGCAACTTAAAACAGCCAGGTCATCACGATATGGGGTTTCGCCTCTGAATTCATCCAAAGACTGAATCACTATTTCATTGATCGAATACATCGGCTCTTTGAAATAATGAAGCAAAAGTTTTTCAAGTCTTTCCGTTCCGAACTCTTCATCCATTTGGTTCTCCGTTTCTACAAGTCCATCAGTGAAACACATCACAATTGTATCTGCATCTAACTTTACTTCGCCCTCAACTACCTTGGGCAATGCCTCAAACATTCCAAGACCAATCGTGCCTTGCTTCAACTGCTGGGTATAACCGTTGCGATCCACCAATACGGGAGGATTATGACCACAATTGATATAGTTAAGCATGCGTGTGTTTTTCGAAAAAACACCCAGGAAAAGCGTAATGTATTTTTCACCTAAGGCGGTGCGCATCACACAATCGTTGAGCTCTCGAACAATCTCCACCAAATCGCCATGACGATAAGTAAATATACTTCTCAGGTATGCCTGAAAATTCGCCATCAAAAAGGCTGCGCTCACTCCCTTACCACTTACATCAGCCATACAGAACATGATTTGATTTTCATTCAGCTCCATGAAATCATAATAGTCGCCGCCTACTTGCTGGTGCGCGCGATAAATGGCGCTCACATCAAACGAACTATTGTTAGGCAGATGGTGGGGCAACAATATCGCCTGCATTTCTGCCGCCAGCTCCAATTCGCGTTTGATCAATTCCTGACGAACACGTTCGGATTGCATTTGTTTGTTCTGAATAGCAACAACCAAGACACTGGTAATCGTTTGGATAAACCGCATGTGTTTGATCACCGGGCTCATTTTTATTTCTTGTTCGCCTTGATCACCTACCAATAAATACGCAATGGTCTCATTGTGTTGTGTGATCGGTACTGTGAGATCAAAGGATTCGCGATTGAGCTCTGTTGTCAAGCCAATTTCTCGTTGCTTGGTAAAAAACGCTTCGTCAGAAATATCATGCACCTCATTTTGCTGAACACCATATTTCAAGATACAGCGCCATGTCGTCGTACGCGTAAACAACACAAGTTTTTCGATGAACAACTCTTCTTTCAAAAACCGCTCATACAGTCCAAGCAATTCTTCGACACTTGCATCGTCATTGATGGCGCGCGTCAACTCAAGCAGGGCGTTCAACTTAAAATCGCGCTGCTTCAATTTCTCATTCAATCTATCCCCCGAAGCCATGGTTTCTCTCTTGTTGGGCTTTTTACCTGATGTTATATCTCCTTTCAATTGGTCTTTACTAAGACTGGGCAAATTAGCCAATGTTTTGATTGTCTGTATCCATAATTGAAGAAAATACTTCACAACCATTCGAACCTTTTAATTCTCTATGCGTAAGAATCGTAGAGAATTAAAACTACAAACATGAAATACATCCTTTCCCTATTTGCAATGTCTTCCATTATTGCAATGTCATTTGCTCCTAGTAAAGACGTCAATTTTGCAGATTTCTTTCCGGTAGCTATCACTCAAAGCCAGGACGGTTTTAAACAACTTAAAAGCTCAAAAGGCGACTGGAATATCCAACAACGTGTTTTGGATTTTGACCGTTGCGAAGGAAAATACGACCCAACGAGCGGGCTTAATTTTATACAATTGACTCGCGTATTGGACGACGAATCCAGCGCAGATCAATTTGCCGCCCGTTTCACGAGTTATGTAACGCGTTTAACGGAGAACAGCAACTACGAAACACAAACAAAATCGGCGCCAGTAGGTGGTAAACACCAGTTTGTTCACACGTATAAATCATCGAACCTCAAAGAAAAGGATGAACACCCAACCATTGTAGTAAGCGTTGGCACGGAGGGCGACAAATACACGATGATGGTCAAAATTTTCGAGCCTAAGAAAAATGAAAAGCCTCTTAAGAAAAGATAAACCTTCAACCACCAAATAGGATTTACATCCAAAAGAAAATGGGTCAAATTGACCCATTTTTTTATGCTACTAAGCCCAGCTTTCGCCTTTCTGCTGTTTGATGTCGTTCACAAAGTTTTTAATCTTCTGCTCGTCTTCTTTGCGACAAACCAAAAGCGTATTCTCTGTTTGCACTACGATGTAACCGTTAAGTCCATGTAAAACGGCGAGTTTATCACCACTCACATGAACGACGTTGTCGGTGCAATTGTATAACATGACGTTTTTACCTACAACGCCATTGCGATGCTCATCGTGGGCCAGATGGGTATGCAATGACCCCCATGTTCCCAAATCACTCCATCCAAAATCACTCAAAACGACATTCACGTTCTTGGCCTTTTCCATAATTCCATAGTCGATGGAAACATTTTCACACGCCGGGTATATGCGCTGAATAAATGGAGTTTCTTCGGGGGTGCCGTAAACACCTGCTCCTTCCGAAAACGCCCGATAAATCTCCGGTAAATACTGCTCAAATGCCAACATGATGCTTGGCAAAGTCCAGATGAAGATGCCCGAATTCCAATAAAAATCTCCGCTTTCCAAAAAATCCTTCGCCAATTCCAAATCTGGCTTTTCAGTAAATGTTTTTACGCGTTTGATCTTTTGATCGCTTGCGCCTTTCTGATCCGCCCATTGGATGTATCCATAACCGGTGTCAGGTCGGGTAGGCTTAATCCCAAGCGTCACCAGATTGCCTGTTTCCTCCGCCTGACGCATACTCAATTGGATATTCTCCAAGAACTCCTGGTCTTTCAAAATGAGGTGATCACTTGGTGCAACAATAATATTCGCATCTGTAGCACGATCCGCGATCCAAAAGGCGGCATAAGCAATGCATGGTGCGGTATTCCGCATGAATGGTTCACACAACACCTGTTCTGGTTTTAAA
>JBDKJN010000472.1:0-5980 GCA_039796595.1 Bacteroidota bacterium | reverse complement strand
GTTATACCTGCAATGAAGTTTGGAATAGTACGGACGGAGACAATTGGAATTATGTTGGCACAGCGCCTTGGCCCGCCAGACATACCGCTGGGTGGTTGGTGCATGACGACATGCTTTGGGTCATCGGTGGTGATTGGAATAGTGGTGTGCAACAAATGGATGTTTGGAACAGCAGTGACGGAATTACATGGAATCAAGTTCTTGATACATTGCCTATGGATGTTCGGATGACGCACATGGTCGCATCATTAGGAAATGAAATGATTTACTTCGGAGGTCAAACGCTCACGTTTCTCGATTTTTTGGGTGGCATCATTTACAATGATGTGTGGAGTTCAAATGATGGTATTAGCTGGACCCAAATAACGGATGAGGCTGGCTGGCATCCACGTGGACAAATCGAAGGACACTTTGTTCGCAATGACACCTTATGGGTGGTCGGCGGTGGTACGTATGATGCGCGACACATGTATAGCGACGTGTGGAACACAACGGACGGAGTGAACTGGAATCAAGTCACCGAAGCGGCCAATTTTACTCCTCGTCAATATCATGAGGTGGGTGTTTTTGACAATAGACTTTGGGTGTTGGGAGGCTATGAAGGAATTGGTAACCGGAATGACGTGTGGTATAGCGAAAACGGTGCCGATTGGTTTGAACTAAAAAATACACCATGGCCGCCTCGCCATGCTGGCGGTGTCTGCACATATGATTCATCATTGTGGATGGTCAGTGGTAACTTATGGAACGACAGTTGGCGTCTGATCAAGGAAGAAAGTGCCTCGGATCAAATTGAATTGGATCGCTCTTTTAATGTCACTGTATGGCCGAATCCCACTGAGTCCTATTTGAATATTCACGCGCCAATTGGTATTGAACATGTGCTTTATGATCTTCAAGGCAGAAAAATCGCACAACTCAAACAAACATCAACACGTGTTCAATTGCAAACAGCGCAATTGATGAATGGTGTTTATTTCTTGAACTCTGGTGGTATAGTCACTAAAGTGATTCTGCAGTGATTTTTATTTGCCTTGAACAAATGTGTCACACACACATCTCACTGCAAACCGCCTGATGAATACCTCGTTGTCGTGGGTATGAAAGTAGTAGACATCAGCATTGTTGTGTCCGTCAATATGCAAGTGCCAATGGGATGTTGTGTCGTTGGTATCCTTGAACCAAATAGATGAGTTGATATATTGAAGAATGAAATCTTTCTTTTGACCAAACCCTGATGGATGCAAGCTCAAACCAGAGGAGTTAGTAGCATCCGAATTGCCTTTCCATTTCGTTGAATCCATCAACGATTGCACACCCAATGAATCAATCAACTCTTGCAAGGGTTTCCAGTCATTTAGATTAGGCACGCGCCAACCGCGGGGACAAACGCTGTCGATTTCAGTAATGTGATAATAACGTCCCCATTCATGAGGCGCTGTCTTCTCATCCGCATATTGAAATGAAAGTTTGGTGTTGTAATTCAGATTCTCGGCGAACCACCATTGATCTCCAATTTTTACTACTGGATATTGTTGGCCATCGCGATGATCGGTATATATAAAATTGGACAGACTGTCGTGAAGCGGTGGGCGCGATGTGTGTGTGTGTGGCAATGATTTGTTTTCCTTACAAGCCGAATATAAAAGGATAATAATGACGAACGAAATAATCAAATAGAATCGGGTAGTGATATTCATGTTCACTGTTGTCTCCATGGTTTAGGTGTTCAAAGCGTGTAATATATACGGCAATCAGTAAAACAAAAAGTGAAGTAAAATATTTCCTACGAATATGCGTCTTATATCTGGATGTGAAAATTGTTGGTTCGTTTTATTCAAATGCGACAAGAACAGGCCACTGCATGTTTTATGGTTCACATCTGTACTGAATGTCGCTCCGCATTTCTTGGCGTGTGCCAACCAAACAAAACTTTCATTGCTAAAAGCGATTCATTTAAATAGGAATAATAAAAATGAACATAGTAACTCCAATTTTCTTTAGTGCGTTTTGTCTATTGAGTGGTGTGGATAGCCCAAAGCCACCTATTAAATGTTTGACCGATCTCGCAGGCCCGAAACGAAGTATGGAAGTCGCTATCGAAGAATTGCTTGATGTACCTTATATTCTCAATCCTGACAGCCTAAAGTCATCGCCTTCCCCTAGTGTAAGTTCTTTTATGTTAACCATATCGAGTAATATAGATGTTGAGTTGATGCAGACAAATTCGAACAGGTTGAGCACTAAACAATTCAATGCTATTGGATATGCCAATGTTGGGGACAAAATTTATATCGAAAATATCATTCTGAATTACCCTGACGGTCAAGGCCGTAAATTAGGACCATTGACTTTTACAATCGTTTCAAGAACGAAAATATCAAAACCGAACTATGGTGTATGCGGTGGAGGATAGGAGTTCATGAAAAAGCAAAATGAAGGCATTGGATTGTGGGGTCAAAGGAATCCAATGAAGTCCGATTCCAACACAATGTCGTATTTTCTTAAATTCAACGAACAAGCAGTATGTAAAATAATTTGTTGTAAAAAGAGTGGAGTTGGTCATGATTTGGGATAAAAATTGACTATTTTTGTCATGAAATATTTAGTCAACATGAAAACACTCATCAAAAACAGAAGGAAAGAGCTACAGCTGAAAATCAATGAGCTTGCTGCCAAGCTTCACATCGATGCTACATTGTTGAGTCGTTTTGAATCAGGACAAAGGATACCTACCAAAACACAGGTTATTCAATTGGCTCAGGCCCTTGAAATTCCACAACAAGAACTGATTCAGCTTTGGATGCGTGATCGGATTCTAGCAGAATATGGTAGTGAAACAGGATTGGACAAGGCTCTTATGATGGTGCACGAGGTAGTTACCAGTTATGAAAATGCTAATCACCCCATTGTCTTGCCGAAGTCATTGCAAAGGCGTGTCGATAGGCTGGGAGAGATGCTTATTTCGATTCGTGATAAGCGTCATCTGCTGCATCCCAAAACATGGAATAGCTTAATGACAGAATATACGTTTGAAAGCAATCGTATCGAAGGTAATACACTGACTTTGCAAGAAACCGACTTAGTCATCGCTCATGGTCTTACTATTTCTGGTAAATCTATGCGCGAGCACTTGGAAGCCATCAATCACCATGATGCCATTGCATTTGTAAAGGAGCTTGCTACGTCGCCAAATGCGATAGCCGAACGTGAGATCATGCAAATTCACAACCTGGTATTGCGAGGCATTGATCCTCATGAAGCGGGGCGTTTGCGCAGGCATGCAGTGGTAATCAGCGGATCATCGCATACACCTCCACAACCGGAACATCTGCGCGATGAAATGGACGCTTTTATGAAATGGTATCACGCCAATTTCAATAGCTATCATCCTGTTTTAATGGCGGCAGATATGCACGAAAAGTTTGTTACTATGCATCCATTTATTGATGGTAATGGTCGCACATCACGATTACTAATGAATCTGCATTTGATGCAGCATGGGTATCCGGTGGCAACAATTAAAGGAGATCTTAAAAGCCGGATGAGTTATTATAAAGCTTTGGATTTTGCTCGCCAAAAGCCTGATCAACATGCATTTCGAAAGCTTGTAGTGGATTACGTTGGAAAATCATGTGAAAAATGGTTGTCGCTTATGAAATAGACCAATGTCAGATATATACCGCACAGAAAATGCGATATGCAGATGACATTTATATTGAACCAAATAGGACTTATTTGTGTTGTTTGCGCAACTGCTTGATTTCTTCCTGCAATTGGGTTATAGCTAATTTCAATTGGCTTATTTCAAGCTGAACCTGATTATGATTCTGTGTAATCTTTGCGAGATCTTCTGTACTGAATAGGGGATAATCGGGCGAATCTTCGTTCGCCTGATTTTCTAAAAGCAACTGAGAAACTGGCATTTCTAAATAAATGGCAATTTTCTCTAAGTTGTCTATATTCAATGCTACTTCACCGCGCTCTATTTTGCCAAAATTGCCGGCACTCATACCGATCGCTTCGGCTATATTCTCTTGGCTGAGGCTCCGCATCTGTCGGGCCTGGCGAATTCGCTTACCTATATCCGTTTTCACTCTTCAAAAATCGGATTTGACTTCGTTATTGATATTGCGTCAAATGTTATAAATTCGTCGTGTAATGATTATTTTGATCATTTAATGATATATTTTAAGGTGGGATTGTAATTTATCGGACGCGAAATTTTCGACAGTTGGTTGCAGATTTTTCATCAGGGTTAAAAATGCCTGGTCGCTCAAGGTTGCATCCAAACACTGAATTTTGCATAGTTTGTGACGGTTGTTAAGCCGATGGTAAATCCGTTGCTATTCACTTGACATGGCTCAATTCTTGTCCCAGCGGCGACCTCGTTTCGAGATTTCTCATTTAGATTTACAACCTCATACCAATTTGCATTATGGACAATAAAACAATTATCAATTGGAGTTTCCGTGGCCTAATCTCAGGCTTATTCTTATTATCTGCTATTTTAAAGCTGATACCGCTTTGGGCGTTCGAAAAACAAATCGTTGACCTTGGTTTAACTGATTGGTGCCATGCGCATTATTTGGCCCGATTGATTATTGCACTTGAATTTGCAATTGGTGTTGGAATTCTTCAAAAACACTTCCTCAAACGCCTGGTTATTCCTGTAACTGTTTTGCTGTTAGCGGCATTCTGTATACATCTCACAATTGTTGGAGTAGAAAGTGGCTTTACAAACGGAAACTGTGGCTGTTTTGGCCAATTGTTACCAATGACGCCTCTTGAAGCCATTATAAAGAACGTGCTCACTATTGCAATGGCAATCTATTTATTTATGAAATTGGAAAACGACGATCGGAGTACCAATCGCATCATTGTACCTTTTGCGATATATGGCTTTTCGGCTTTCGCAATGTTCTTTTTCTATCCATTTTGCCCTTGTCTTGGCGAAAGCGATAAACCTGTAATACAAGATGTAAATGGCATTTCTGAAATAGTGGATACTTTACAGGTTGATACATCTGACATTGTAACTCCTGTAATGCCGGTGAACGGAGCAACAGATACCAGTCAAACAACTATTGTCAATGCTATTCCTGAGCCCGCACCTGTTGCTTCTAAATTCGCTGGCTTCAATGTATTCGGAAACAAAAAGGTTAACCTCGACAAAGGCAAGAAAATAGTCTGTTGCTTTGCACCGGGCTGTGACCATTGCCAAGAAACGGCCAAAGTGCTCGCGGAATTGGCTAAGAAGGAAGGTTTGCCACCTATTTATATTCTTTTTATGGACGAAGAGGCTGAACGTATCCCAGAGTTCATATCCAATTCGGGAATAAAGGCAAATCACACGGTTTTAGACATAGTGAAGTTTTGGACTGTGATGAAAAATGATGGCACACCCGCGGTGTATTACCTCTGGAACGGCAATGTGCAATACCAATGTGAAGGAATTGATGCTAACGCATTTAACAAAGAGAACTTCCTCAAAGCGATTAAAGGAAACTAATCCAAGTCAGTTTTTATAAGTAAAAGGCGCATGTTTGTCATGCGCCTTTTTGATTTCGGTCACGTTGTGTATTTTGCTTTTAACCCATTATTGTAGTGAACAAAATCAATACAATTATGGCACATCAAGTTTTATCTCACGTATCACACATCGGCGTTGAGCACAGCGATTGGCTGCGCGGTATCGCTTTCTATTTGGACGAAATTAAAATTCTTGAACATCGGTTGAGCGAACTGTCGCAGTTCATGGAGAATGGTGATTCAAAGATTCAAGTCGAGCATTTTCAGAATGTATTTATCGTACATCGAACAAATCTGGAGACGCTCGAAAAGGACATTCAAACCAATATAGAACATATCCAAAGGGATGTTGAGCAAAAGGCCAATCACTTGTCGAACAGCACAATGGCTGAACACGATGCGATGCGTGATCGATATATTTATATGATCAAGGCTTTACAGGAAGTGC